>JANPDZ010000977.1:0-2381 GCA_031431735.1 Acidobacteriota bacterium
CATCGAAAGAGGAGATGCCGGGTATCGAAAATGTTTTGCCAAAGGAGAAGCCATCCGGGAAGTTTGGGAAACCTTGAAGATCGGATTTGCGAAAATATTATTTGAGAGTTGGCGAGACTTGCTGGAATTTTGTTACAACGATGGTTGGGAAAAAGAAATGAGGAGCGGATAGTCCGGAAAAGCTGTGGACGAAGCTGACCAGGAAGCGTCACCGGAACAAAATAACCAAAAAAGGCAAAGCATCAGAAAGCAGATACACAGATAGGAGAAAAAAGAAAAACTTATGACACAACCCAAGAAAGAAAAAGAACTGCCCAAGAAAAATGGCAGAAAGCAAGGAGTGTGTTTGCCAGCCAAACTGAATCTTTCTTAGTCAATTCTTACTTTATCCACCGAGAATTGCTGGGCTTTCTGAGCATTCGCAAAGACAGTCAAACAAACAATCAAAACTAAAATCTGCAAAACTTTCATACTTCACCTCAATTAAACAATTCGTTGAGTTCTGCTGAGATGCGCGTCGGTTTGAATGTTTCGCGGCTATTTCAAATCGAGTGCGCGAACTTTTACCAACCGATGTCCTAGCATATCAACCGCGACGGGAATTTTTTCCAAAGCAATATAACCGACTAGCGGTTCGTATTCGCCATCGGTATTTTTTTCCATATCAATAAACAAAACTTCGTCAAAAATCGGGCGAAAATTAGCGATTTGAATTTTGACCGGACCATAAATCTCGCCTTTGCCTTTTGTTTGGTTGGCGGCTTCAAATTCCACTTCTTCTAAAAACTCCAACTCTCCAAGTCGCTCTTTCCACGCTTTTGGCAAAACAACGTGCGACGCGCCGGTATCTACCAGTGCATCACAAAGAATATTTTGTTCTTCGTGAACAGTATTCAAAATTCTTAAAGTCGTAACAATTCTTCCCATATTTACTTGACTCAAAACAATTTTTTCAGTTCTGTTTTGATGCGTGTCGGTTTCGATGTTTCACGGTCGGGCATTATATTTTTCTGAAACGATGTCTGCCTGCTTCGATAACCACAAATGCCGATTTCAAATCAACTTCATCATATAAATCTAAAACTCTTTCGAGTTCCGTATGAACAAAATTGATGTCCGCAGGCAAAATTCTTAAATACAAAACACCGCTTCTGATACCTTTCACAAAGACTAAGTTTCCGTAATCTCTGTCCCGCGTGACAAAAATTCGATTCAATTCCAAAGCCTTGTTCAAATTTTCTTCGTCTGACGCTTGCGCCATTCCGAGTTCGGCGACGCGAATAACATCGTGTCCTAAACCAATCAAAAAACGTGCTGTTACTTCATAAATATCTTGGTCAAGCAATAATTTCATGCCGCAACCTTAATATCTTCCGCCGAAATTAATGCGATCGCATAATCCACGCAAGCCTTTATATCTTTGGTATCAAGGTCAGGGTAATAATCTTGTTTGATTTGTTCAAATGACAAATCTTCGTTAATCAGTTCAAGAACATTTTGCACCGTAATGCGCGTTCCTGCGACACACGGTTTGCCAAAATGAATATTGGGATTTATCGAAATTCTTTCGTTCATATTTACCTCGTTTAAAACAATTCTTTCAGTTCGGCTGAGATGCGCGTCGGTTTGGATGTTTGGCGGTCTATCAGACACCAAACCGTTCTCGATTTTGCCAATAAATCCGCGCCGCGTGTGAATTCGACAAATCTTTCGCAGGTCACGGCGGTCCACTCGCCGACCCACGTCGTCGCGGTGATTCCTTCGCCCGCAAACGCCTGTTTTTTGTAATCAATTTCGTGGCGCAACATTATCCATATAAATTTCGCTTGCTGTTCGGCGGTCGTCGCCTCCAACCAATGCGCAATCGCAACTTCTTGCACCCAACGAACATAAGCTATGTTATTGACATGACCGAGTTCGTCAATGTCGCTTGTATCAACGCTAAACTCGTGCGAAAACTTCATTTCTGATCCGAAAAAAACTCCAAAAAATTAACTTTGGCAAAAATCACGAAAAAAATCTACCGGCAAATTACATTTTCCGAATTGTTTGCCGATAAATCAAACGTATATAGGTTTTTAGATAAAACTAACTTGCCTAAACAAGGGAATTCAGCTATTCTTTTGAGAATTCATAACTAAAAAAACGGAGGAAACAATTATCAAAAACAAACAATATATTGGCGGTATTTTGGCTATAGCAATTTTGCTCGCCATCGGATTGGCCTGCAAGGGCTACGGCACAAAACTCGAATTTAACGGTGGCGAAGTTTACTATACCGAAAACGCAAACGAAGCCGATGCCAAAAAACTCGGCGATTATTTGGTCAAAGACGGATATTTTGACGGCAAACCGAAAACCGTGCAGCTCGACAAATCCGG
>JANPDZ010000978.1:0-8611 GCA_031431735.1 Acidobacteriota bacterium
ACCACCACATCCGGCTTAAAATCTTTGATCAGACGCCGCGCTTCGAGAAAACTTTTCGGCAAGATCAGCAAACCTTTGAGTTTGCCAATAAAACCGACATTTTTGAGTCCCGCACTTTTTATCAAAGAAAGCTGGAAGCCATTATCGGGCACGATCTTGGTTTCGAGTCCGCGCGCCGTGCCGACGAATAAAACCTCGGAGTCGGCATCGCGCCGCATAATTTCTTTAGCGACGGCAATTCCCGGATAAATATGTCCGCCTGTTCCTCCGGCGGCGATTAGTATTCGCATTGGCTCCACTTGAAAAACGACGCGGCGACGCAGAGACGCGGCGACGCGGTGATAAAATCCTCGAAATTCAGCACTTTACTTCTCATCATTAAAAAACTTCTCCGCGTCTGCGCGTCGCCGCGTCGCCGCGTCGTTTTTTGCGTTTCACAAAAGTTTCGGTCGTTGGGGCATTAGAAACAAAACCCGCATATTGCGAAATATTCAGCAAAATCCCGACGGCGAACAGCGTGATGACGATTGACGAACCGCCGTAGGAAATAAACGGCAGCGGAATTCCCTTTGCGGGCAGAATCGAGATCACGACCGAGATGTTAAAAAGTGCCTGCACGATCAAACCCGTGATCAGACCGATGCCGAGCAACATTCCGAAACGGTCGGGCGCAAGCAACGCCGCCCGTGTGCCGCGCCACAACAAGAATCCGAAAGCGAGCACAACTGCCAAAGTTCCAATCAAACCGAGTTCTTCGCCGACAACCGCAAAAATAAAATCCGAATACGGATACGGCAAATAGAAAAGTTTCTGCTGACCTTTGGCAAAACCTTCGCCAAGAACACCGCCCGAACCGATCGCATAGAGCGATTGGCAAACCTGATAACCTGCCCCCGCCGCGTTTTCCTGTGCGCACGGATCCAAAAAAGCAATCAATCGCTCCACTCGCCACGGCGCGAAAATTAATGCGCCGACTCCGCCAATAAACAAGATTGCGCCGACCGTCGCCAGATGCAGGATCTTTGCTCCGGCAGCAAAATAGACGCTCACAAAAATCGCACACAAAACAATCGTCGTGCCTAAATCGGGTTCGAGAACGATCAAACCGCCAAGAAAAGCGAGCACCGCCAGACACGGCAAAACCGTTTCCCTGATTTCGCCGACCGCTTTTTCCTTAATTGTCAAAAACCACGCTAAAAATATCGGCAGAGCGATTTTGGCGACTTCCGAAGGCTGAAAAGAAACGCCGCCAAAACGAATCCAACGCCGCGCGCCATTAATCGGCGGAAAACCGTACACCGAAATCAAAAGTGTGGCAGTCACGCCCAAAATTCCGAGAACGACGTATCTGTTTTGATAAAGTTTGTAATCAACCCTGCTCGCCACATACATCACTATCAGTCCGAAAATCGTAAAGCCGAACTGCTTGAAGAAATACTGAAACTGCGTCGCGCCGTCCGCGTTATTGGCAGTTTCCTTGAGCGAGATCATCGCCGACGCAGAATAAACCATGACCGCGCCAAAGAGCGCGAGCGATGCCGCAATTGCGAATAAAAACCAATCTATGCGAAGTTTCTTTGCCATTCTTTTCAGTCCAGAGTTTATAGTCCAAAGTCCAAAGTCCAAAGTCCAAAGTCCAAAGTCCAAAGTCCAAAATCCAAAGTCCAAAGTCCAAAGTCATTTGAATTTACTTCCGCGCATTTCTGACCGTTGAAGATATTTCATCAAACCGCCGATTATTCGTCCTGTTTCTTCCAAGTCAGCGGCAATTTCTTTAAATTGAATTTCATCAACATATCTTTGGTCTAATGCAACATAAAGTTGTGCATAAACTTCTGCACAAGATGCTTTTGCAATAGAAAGAAATTGCAAAAACTCTTTATCGCCGTTTCGTTCAAATCCTTCAGCAACATTTGAGAGAATTGAAATTGAAGCACGGCGAATCTGATTACAAAGTGCAAAATCACGACTGAATTTATCTTGCTTTGAAATATCATAAATCTTCTTCGTTACTTTTCGCGCTATTTTCCAAGCCTCTAAATCTTGAAATTTCTCAATCTTTGCCATTTAACTAAACTCCTTTGACTTTGGACTTTAGACTATGGACTCTGGACTTAAATTCGTTTCCGCGCTCTTCAAATGAGCGAAACATATCAAAACTCGCACACGCCGGCGCGAGCAAAACCGAATCGCCTTTTTCGGCTGATTCAAAACTCTTTTGGACGGCATCAGCCATCGAACCGGCGCGAACAATTTCGGCGTGCGTTTTTAATTGCGATTCGATGTTATCAGCATCTTCGCCGATCAAAACGAGTTTCCGGACTATTTTTTCAATCAGCGGAACAAGCGGCGCGTAGGGCGCGTTTTTTCCGCGTCCGCCGAGGATCAAAACGGTTTTTCCTGCCTCTTCGCTTAAGGCTTCCAATGCTTTCAAAGTCGCATCCACGCTCGTCGCTTTTGAATCGTTGTAAATGCGTACGCCTTCGATTTCCTCGACGAATTCGATGCGATGCTCGACGCCTTTGAAATTTCTGACGGTTTCGCGCATCGAATCAGGCGCCGCACCGCACGCCAAACCGGCGGCAAAAGCAGCCAAAATATTTTCGACATTATGCAGCCCGCGCACAAAAATCTCGTCACGGGTTGTCAAAATTTTCTCTTTGCCATTCGAACGGCAAACCAAATCCCGGCCGCGCAGAAACAAACCTTCATCCAATTCTTTTTTGACCGAAAAAAGCGAAACGTGCGCCTTCAGACCGCTTGCCCAGCTCGCTGTAATCTCATCATCAGCGTTCAGAATCGCGACATCTTCGGCGTTTTGATTCATAAACAGACGATGTTTCGCCGCCGCGTAATCCGAGAAAAAATCGTATCTGTCCATATGATTCGGCGTAACATTGGTCGCAATCGCGACATTCGCCCGAAATTCTTTGATGGTTTCAAGTTGAAAGCTCGAAAGTTCGACGACCGTCCAGGTTTTTTCCGTTGAAGATTCAGTTAAACTCAAAAGCGGCGTGCCGATATTTCCGCCGACCTGCGTTTCGATTCCCGAATTTCGCAAAAGTTCGCCGATCAGGGTCGTCGTCGTCGTCTTGCCGTTCGAGCCTGTAATGCCGACGATTCCGCCCTTCAAAAATCTGTAAGCGAGTTCGACCTCGCCGATCACTTCGCCGTCTTTACGGTCAACATACCGCGCCGGAATCGTATTTGTCGGAATCCCCGGACTGATGACGACCAAATCAATCTGGTCAAGCAACCACGAAGGAAGATTGCCGTCAATCAAACCGACATTGAATTTGTCCTTGAGCGATCTGGCTTCGTCCGACCAACTCTCAATCGGCTTTTTATCGTGCAGAGCGACCGTTCCGCCGCGCTCAGCCACAAATGTTGCCGCCGCAATGCCGGATTTTCCCGCGCCCAAGATTAAAGTTTTTTTACCAGAAAGCTCCATTTTTTTTATTTAACGCCAAGCCGCCAAGCCGCCAAGAAAATAATTTATAAAAACTTCGCGCCTCTGCGCCTCTGCGTCTTTGCGTTAAAAATCATCTTAATTTCAAAGTCGAAAGACTCATCAAAGCAAAAAGTATCGCGACGATCACAAACCGAAAAACAATTTTCGGCTCTTTCCAACCGACAAGCTGAAAATGATGATGAAGCGGCGCTTGCAGAAAGATGCGCTTGCCCTTACCTGCCGTGCGCTTCGTAAATTTGAAATAGCCGACCTGCAACATCACCGAAGCCGCTTCGATAATAAAAACGCCGCCGATGAACGGAAGCAGAAATTCCTGCTTGGTCAAGATCGCGACCGTACCGAGCGCACCGCCGATCGCCAGAGAACCGACATCGCCCATAAAAACTTCCGCCGGCGGCGCGTTATGCCACAAAAATCCGAGACTTGCGCCAACCATTGCCCCGCAAAAAACTGTCAATTCGGCGGCTTCGGGCTTGTGTGTGATGTCAAGATAAGACGACCAACGACCGTCGCTCGCAACGTATGTCAGCGCGGTCAAGGCAGACATCGAAATAAACGTCACGCTCGTCGCCAAACCGTCCATTCCATCGGTCAAATTCACAGCGTTTGATGCCCCCAAAAGAACAAAAGCTATAAACAGCAAATACAAAAAAGGTCCGATATATGTAATGGCGACAGTCGGGTCGGTCAAAGCTGTATCTTTAAAAAACGGAATCGAAACGTTCCAAAAATATCCGCCGACGCGGCTGATCTCGTCAGGATATGTATCTTGCAGCAGTCTCCGGTTAAATCGAACAAGCCCATCGCCCTGCATCGGTCGTTTTTCAATCAGTTTTTTGGCTTCGTCCGACAGCTTTATTTTTTCTTCTTCGGGCAGATTTGCCGAATTAAACCGTTGTTCTTCATAAAAGTTCGGGTCAGCCAGCACGCGATTCAGGTCGGCGGTCAAGGATTTTTGCAAAGCCGGTGCTTTTGAAGCCTCGTAGCTTGTCAAAAGCTGTTTGGTTTCGGGTGAAAATTGTGTTTGCAAATACTGTGAAACCGGATTTTTAGCCTGATTAAGCTTGACTGCAAATTTATTCAGATCCCGAAACTCGGTGCCGCGAAATAACGAATCACCGGTTGTGTAAAAAAGACAGCCCCAGACAACTACTGCGGTCATGAGTTGTCCTAAAAGTTTCTGCCGCTCGGTCAAACCCAAGCTGCGCTTTTTGACGATCTTGATATAATCGTCCACAAACCCGATCAAACCGAACGCGGTTGTCGCCGCGAGTGCCAACCACAGATACAAACTGTCGAGCCGTGCCCAGAGAAGCGTCGAAATAAAAACCGAACCTAAGATCAAGACTCCGCCCATCGTCGGCGTGCCTTTTTTGGCGTGGTGTTCCGCCGAAAGTTCTTCGCGGATTTCCTGCCCGATATTCATTTCCTGTAGTTTCTTGATGACCTTTCCGCCAAAAAGAAGTGAGATCAGAAGCGCGGTGATGGTCGCCCACGTCGTCCGAAACGTAATGTATTGAAAAACGTTCAGGCCTTTATACAAAATAGACTCGCCCGCGCCGCTGTATTGTTTGAAAATCAGTTGATATAAGAAATAATAGAGCATCTTTGGTTTATTGTTTTGAGTCCCGCCAAAAGGTCGGCAAGACTTTCTATATGAGCAATTGCCGCCGAGAGGCGGAACTCAAAACTCATTTCTCCAATTCAAATTTTTCCAACAACTTCTCGATCACTATTTCGGTACGCACACCACGCGAACCTTTGATTAATACTAAATCACCGGCTTGAACTTCCGTTAAAAAATTTTCACCGGCGACCGTCGAATTTTCGTAGAATCCGACATCGCTAAAACCTGCGCTTTCCGCGCCTTTCAACAAATCATCGGCGAAACCTTCGACGCCAAAAATTTTATCAACGCCGATTTCGGCAATGCGCTGGCCCGTTTCAAAATGAATCTGCGCCGCGTTATCACCTAATTCGCGCATTTCTCCGGCGATGACGATTTTTCGTTTTGCTCCGTTTCCGCCCTCGACCATCGTTCTGACCATCGAAATCAGTGCGTCAGGATTTGAATTATAAGTGTCATTAACGACCGTAAACCCCATCGCAAAATGCAAAATCTCGCCACGTTGCGGCGGCGGCGCAACCGTTTTCAAACTTTCGGCAATTTTCCCGGCCGTCATTCCAAACGAAACGCCGACCGCTGAAGCCGCGAGCGCATTTAAAATATTGTGTCGCCCATTAAGTGGAAACAAAACTTCCGCCGCGCCGTTTGGCGTATTCAGCGTAAAGCGAGTATCGCCAAAACGCGCAAAGCGAATATTTTTTGCCATTACGTCCGATTCGTTTTCGATTCCGTAAGTAAGAACCGCGCCTTTCGACAAATCGCGCATTGCCGCGACGCGAAAATCATCGGCGTTCAGCACGGCAGTTCCGCCTGTTTTCATTCCTTCAACGAGTTCGGCTTTTGCTTTTTGAACATTTTCAATCGAACCGAGATGTTCGACGTGAACCGGCAAAACATTCACCACAACCGAAACATCCGGCGGCGTAATCCGGCACAGACGTGCAATTTCGTTATTCGGCGTGGACATTCCCATCTCAAGAACCGCCACATCGTAAGACGCGTCTTTCGCTAAATTCAAAACCGTGATTGGCAAGCCCAGACCATTGTTATAATTTTTGATGCTCCGCAAAACTTTTCTGCCCGAACCGACCAAAACGTGTGCCGTCAGTTCTCTTGCCGTCGTTTTTCCCGCGCTTCCCGTGACGGCAACTACGGGTTTGCCCCATTCGAGATAAACGCCGTGCGCCAATCTTTGAAATGCGACAATGGCATCATCAACAAAAATCAATCTGTCCGCAAAATTTTCGAGTTCGGCTTTATGTTCCGCAAATCTGTCCGGACGCACAACGGCCGCGACCGCGCCTTTTTCAAACGCCGAAACGACATATTTTGTCGAATCTTCAAAATCGCCGTTGAAACAATTATTTTTATATTCAGGCTGGGAAAGCGCAAAAAATACTTCGCCGGTTCCAACCGAGCGCGAATCAATCACAAACGAATTGACCTCCGCGCCAAACAGTGCCGGATTCAAGCGGGAAGCATCGGCTTCCATAAATTTTATCGCTTTCTCAAGTTTCAACCTTGAAACCTCCACGCACTTACATTTTTCATCAGACGTTGGATTCTCCATCCATAATCCAGTGCGTAGCGGATTTGGGTGGAGAGGAAACGGCTCACTGCTCTCGCGCACTTGCTTTTAATATCTAAGTATAGTATATGATCTATATGAAATTGACTTTGCAAACACAACTTTTTCCAAACTGCGAACAAGCCGAATCTTTGAAAGAAACGATTCGTAACTTTAACGCAGCTTGTAATTGGTTGGCAGTCAAAGCCTTTGAAATGCAAACGGCAAATAAAGTCAAACTCCAACAAGAATTTTACTATTCGCTGCGCGGAGAATTTCATCTTTCTTCGCAAATGGCGGCTATTTGTATTCGCCACGTTGGAGCAACTTTCAGCCGTGATAAAAAGATTTGCCCAACATTTAGAGAATTTGCGGCAATGCCTTACGACAGTCGCATTTACTCGTTTAAGGGCATTGATAAAGTTTCTTTGCTCACTTTGGAAGGCAGAATTATTGTTCCTTTCGTGATGGGCAAATATCAAACTGAACGGTTTTCCAACGCCAACGGACAAGCTGACCTTGTTTTGCGTGAACGTGATAACAAATGGTTTTTTCTTATCACGGTTGACATCTCGGACGGCGCGGAAATCCCTGTTACTGATTTCATTGGAATTGATTTCGGGATTACGAATTTGATTGTCACGAGCGACGGTGATGTTGAAAGTGGTGACGATGTTAAGCGCGTATCTAAAAAATATGCGGATTTGCGCCAATCTCTGCAACAAAAAGCGTCTGCTCAATCGAAAAATGGAAAACGTCCGAGAAGTATCAGACGTTTCCAGAAACGAATTTCTAAACGTCTCCGCAATTTTAAGAAACACGTTAATCATTGCATCGCAAAGAAAATAGTTTCGTTGGCTACTGGCACTCGCAGAGGCATCGGCTTGGAGGATTTGACTTTCATCCGTGACCGTTGCGAGAAACGGCACAGGCGCGAACAACGAAGTGTTTTTTCGGGATGGTCTTTCGCAGAACTTCGTAGTCACATCACCTACAAAGCAAAACTCGCCGGCATTGCGGTAATTTTGGTTAATCCAAAATATACAAGCCAACAATGTTCGGAGTGCGGACACACCGAAAAAGCTAACCGTATCAGCCAATCTGAATTTGTTTGTAAGAACTGTGATTTGCATATTTCTGCTGATTATAATGCCGCGATAAACATTCGCGGACGGGCGATAAGTAAATTCGCCCAAGTTTCGGAACACCTTGCGGACAGCCGCTTGGCTATTACAGGAACAAAGCTGCAATCTATAACCGCTTCGGTTTAGTTGGAGTCATTTACGTTCTCTCTTCCTTCTCTTTGCCCGAAGATATATTTTTCGGTATTTTTATCGTCAGCCTGGCAGTTTTTTTCGTCGCGCCTTTTTTATCAGGCGGTCTTGTTTCCTTCTTGGTTTCCTTTACATCTTTCGTCTTTTCTGTGGCAGCCGATTTTTTGTCGGAAGTATCAGGCTTTGTCTTTTTTTCCGAATCTTTTTCGCTCTTGACCTTTTCATTTTTAACTGCCGCACGCGGTTCGATTTCCGTTGGAATTTCTTCGGCGGTCAGATTTTCCTGACGAATATTTCCGTCGGGAACAACGCTCAGTTCCGGAAGTATCTGTTCGGCGATGTCGCGGAAAATCGGTGCGGAAACTTGTCCGCCGTCGCGTCCGCCAAGACTCGGTTCATCCAAAACAATCGCAATCACAACCGATGGATTATCCACGGGAGCCATTCCGACAAACGACGAAACGTATTTGTTTTCGTTGATTTTCTTCAGTTTCGCGTCGTATTTCCAAGCCGTTCCGGTCTTTCCGGCTGAAGTATAACCATTTAATTGCGCCCGTTTTCCCGTGCCTGTCAGCACCGAGGAGCGCAGCATTTTTTTCAATGAACGCGCAGTATCAGCCGTCACAACCTGCGTTTTTTGCGCTTCGGTCATACTAAAAACCTTGCCGTCT
>JANPDZ010000979.1:0-6734 GCA_031431735.1 Acidobacteriota bacterium
CATCGAAAGAGGAGATGCCGGGTATCGAAAATGTTTTGCCAAAGGAGAAGCCATCCGGGAAGTTTGGGAAACCTTGAAGATCGGATTTGCGAAAATATTATTTGAGAGTTGGCGAGACTTGCTGGAATTTTGTTACAACGAATTGCTGCCTTTATTTGGCTTCTCGTCAAAAAGCAAATTGTCTCAAAAACCGTCTCATAACTAAAATTCCAAAAACGTATGGCTATTGAGACGGTTTTTGATTCGTGATCGAGATGCTATAAGCACAACTGACAGTTATGATTTAATCGAGTAAGACAGTTTGTAAGAAGTTGCCCTGATTTTTACAGTTTATAACTCCGGATTACGCAGGAGACCAAAAGTCAAATAGAAATTTAGCGTTCTTAAATTCCGTCCACAATTGCATTCAGCGTAGCAGAAGGTCTCATCGCAGCATAAGTCTTTTCAGAACTTAGATGATAATAACCGCCGACATCTTGTGATTTTCCTTGGACTCCGATCAATTCTTCATTAATTTTTGCTTCCGCTTCCTTCAATGCTTCGGCAATCGGTGCAAACTTAGAAGCAATTTCAGAATCTGCAGTTTGATTTGCCAAGCTTTCGGCCCAATACATTGCCAGATAGAAATGAGAACCGCGGTTATCAATTTGCCCGACTTTTCTGGCCGGAGATTTGTCGGTTGCAAGGAATTTCGCATTCGCTTCATCCAAAGCGTCCGCCAAAATTTGTGCTTTTTTATTGTCTTGAGTTTGAGCCAAATGCTCTAAACTTGCCTGTAAGGCTAAAAATTCACCAAGCGAATCCCAACGCAAATATCCTTCTTGTAAAAATTGTTCGACGTGTTTCGGCGCACTTCCTCCGGCTCCGGTTTCAAACAAACCGCCTCCATTCATCAACGGAACGATTGAAAGCATTTTTGCCGAAGTGCCGAGTTCCAAAATTGGGAACATATCTGTCAGATAATCTCTCAAAACATTTCCGGAAACTGAAATGGTGTCTTTGCCCGTCCTGGCACGTTTCAAAGTTTCGAGCATTGCCTCTTTGACATCCATAATTCTGATGTCGAGACCGGTTAAATCATAATTTTGTAAATATTTTTCTACTTTTTTGATGATTTGTGCATCGTGCGCTCTGTCTTTGTCGAGCCAGAAAATGGCAGGTGTGTCAGAAAGTTTTGCTCTGTTCACAGCCAATTTCACCCAATCCTGAATCGGAGCGTCTTTGGCTTGGCACATTCTGAAAATATCGCCATTTTCTACTTTTTGTTCAAGCAAAGTATTTCCGTTTTCGTCTTCCACTTTGACCTTTCCTTCGCCTGAAATTTGGAAAGTTTTATCGTGAGAACCGTATTCTTCAGCTTTTTGCGCCATCAAACCGACATTCGGAACAGAACCGAAAGTTTTCGGGTCAATCGCTCCATTGCGCTTCATATCCTGAATAATCGCATCGTAAAAGCGCGCGTAAGTTCTGTCCGGAATCATGCAAACGGTGTCTTCTTCTTTGCCGTCTTTATTCCACATTTTTCCGCCGCCGCGCACCAACGCCGCCATTGAAGCATCAACGATCACGTCCGAAGAAACGTGGAAATTGGTAATTCCTTTGTCCGAATTAACCATCGCAATTTTTGCTCCGTTTTCGATTGTCTTTGCGATGTCCGCCTTGATTTCAGCTTCTTGCGGATGTCCCGCAATTTTTTCGTCAAGCGTTGCCAATCCGTAATTCGGATTAATATCTAATTCAGCGAAAGTGTCTTTATATTTTTCAAAAACGTCGTAGAAATATGTTTCGACAATCGCCCCGAAAATAATCGGGTCAGAAACCTTCATCATCGTCGCTTTTAAGTGTGCGGAAAGAAGAAGATTTTTTTCTTTGGCTTCATGAATCGCTTGCCCGACAAAAGATTTCAATGCATTCAAATTCATCACCGAAGAATCAATTACTTCGCCTGCTTTTAATGAAGCAAAATCTTTCAAAACTTGTTTAGAATCATCATTTCCATAAAAAACAATTCTGAATTTTCCTTCCGTTTCTACTGTCTTAGAATTTTCCGTTCCGAAAAAATCTCCGGAATGCATATGTGCCACAGACGTTGCCGAATCTGCATTCCAAACTCCCATTCGATGAGGATTTGCTTTTACATAATTTTTGACGGCTTTCGGCGCGCGTCTGTCAGAATTCCCTTCTCGCAGCACAGGATTTACCGCACTTCCCAAAACGCGCGCATATTTTTTGTTGATGGCTTTTTCTTCGTCCGTTTTAGGTTCTGCCGCGTAATTCGGCACTCCGAAACCTTGTTTCTGAAGTTCGGCAATCGCTTCTTCCAACTGCGGAACAGAAGCCGAAATGTTCGGCAGCTTGATAATATTAGCTTCCGATTTCGCCGCCAATTCGCCCAATTCTGCAAGCGCATCGGGAACTTTTTGGTCGTCTTTTAAGTATTCGGGAAAGTTGGCTAAAATTCTTCCCGCCAACGAAATATCGGGAACTTCAATTTCAATATTTGCGGATTTTGTAAAAGCCTTGACGATTGGTAAAAAAGAATGCGTCGCCAAGAGCGGTGCTTCATCGGTTAAAGTGTAATAGATTTTTGACATTTCTAATTATTATATTTATTGAATTAATTTTGATCACCAAATAACAGTTTGCGGTTAAAACACAAGTCAGTTAAAGACAATAGTTAATTAACGCTATTCTAGTCAACTTTGATTCAAAACGTAAACTACAAAGTCAAAAATAAGTTCACTCCTCCAAAGATTTAACGATTCCGGTTTAGACGTTATCAAAACCGAAATCTTTACAACTTTGACGGCGAACGCAGTTATTCGGTATAAAATTCAAAATAGAATTCGGCTTTATCTTTTTTGTTTTACTTAAAATTCAAGAAGACGGATTTTGCATATTGGTGATGCCTTGCATAGAATAAAGTGATTTTCTTTAAAATAAATAATGGCAAACGAGAGAAAAACTGAGAAAATAGTGCGTTCACATTTTGAGAAATTTGACGATATTATTCATATTGACGAGCAGACTTCTGACAACGCAAAAATTAATAAGTTACTTCTTACCGCCTCAAAAAAAGGACAAGGAAGAGGCAAGCCTGAATTTATAATTACATTTAAAAGAAATGCAGATTTAATAATCGTGATTGAATGTAAAGCTGAAACTTCCAAGCACGAAAGCCCAAACAAAGATAAATATGCGGATTTTGCGGTTGATGGAGTTTTGCTTTACAGTTCGTATTTATCAAAAGATTTCGATGTTTTAGCCATAGCTGTTAGTGGTGAAACGAAAGAAAATTTAAGAGTTTCTCACTTTTTACATCTAAAAAACGAAAGAAAATCTGTCGAAGTATTTGGTGATAAACTTCTACCCGCACAAGATTATTTAGATGGCTATTTAAAGAGTCCCGAAAAATTTAGACAAGATTACAACACGCTTTTAGAATTTACCAAAAAACTGAATGAAAAACTTCACACTTACAAGATTCTTGAAAGCCAAAGAAGTTTATTAATTAGTTGTATTTTAATTGCTTTAGAAGATGAAGCATTTAAAACTTCATATGCAAAAAAAATAACTCCGAAAAGTTTAGCAGAATTCCTAACAAAAACAGTTTCGGAAAAATTAGAGGAAGCCAATATTTCCGGCACAAGACTTGAAAATCTCAACACTCAATTCGGTTTTATTAAGACGGATACTTCTCTCTCAACCAAAGACAAGATTCTAAAGGAATTAATTGACGAGATAGACGAAAATATCAATCAATTTATAAAAACTCACGAATATTTCGATGTGTTGGGACAATTGTATATTGAGTTTTTGAGATATGCCAACAGCGATAAAGGCTTAGGAATTGTCTTGACTCCACCGCATATAACGGAACTTTTTGCTGATTTAGCACAAGTAAATAAAAATTCTATCGCTTATGATAATTGCACGGGAACAGGTGGTTTTCTAATTTCAGCGATGAAAAAAATGATTGAAGACGCTAATGGCGATTCGGAGAAAATAGCTGAAATAAAAGCAAATCAACTAATTGGTGTTGAATATCAGGCACATATTTTTGCGTTAGCAGTTTCAAATATGTATATCCATCAAGATGGAAAAACCAATATTACTAATGGAAACTGTTTTGATGAAAATGTCATAAATGAGATAAAAGCCAAAAAACCGACAGTCGGTTTCTTAAATCCTCCTTACAAAGGAAATAAAAAGAATGATGTTGATGAGTTAGAATTTATTCTTAATAATCTTGAATGTTTAGTTGATGGTGGAATTTGTGTTGCGATAGTTCCAATGGAACGGGCGTTGGCAACAAGCGGAAGAACTCTAGAATTAAAAAAACAACTTTTAGCAAAACACACTTTAGAAGCTGTATTGTCAATGCCTGATGAATTATTTGCCAGTTCAAAAGCTAGTAGTGTAACTTGCGTAATGATTTTTAAGGCTCATAAATCTCATGACAGTAGTGTTGAAACTTATTTCGGATATTACAAAAATGATGAATTCGAGAAAAGAAAGCATTTAGGAAGACTCGATGTTTTCGGGAAATGGGCGGAAACGTCAAATAAATGGGTTAATTATTTTAGAAGAAAAAAAGAAGAAGCGGGCTTTAGTATAAACAAAACAGTAACCGCAAATGACGATTGGAGCGTCGAAAATTATTTAGAAACGGATTACAGCAATTTATCTAAAAGTCATTTTGTAACTTCAGTCAGAAATTATTTGTCTTTTTGTGTAAAAGAAGGATATTTGGATTTATTTAATAATTTTATATCCCAAACTTCTCTGCAAAACATTGATTTGAATATTGAAAATTGGACTTACTTTAAACTCACGGACAAAAGTTTATTTGATATAAAAAAAGGAAAAAGATTAACAAAAGAAGACTTTATCGTCGGTAACACACCGTTTATCGGAGCGATTGATGGAAACAACGGTTATCGTGATTTCATTGAACAACAGCCGATTCACGAGAAAAATACTATCACGATAAATTACAATGGCTCTGTCGCAGAAGCATTTTTTCAGCCAAAAGATTTTTGGGCAAGTGATGATGTGAACGTATTATATCCAAAATTTGAATTAAATACTTTTAATGCCCTGTTTTTAACTACAGTTATTCGTCTAGAAAAATTTAGATTTAATTACGGGCGAAAATGGGGATTAGAGAGAATGAAAGAAAGTCTTATAAAACTACCAACGAAAAATGGAAAGCCTGATTTTGACTTTATGGAATTTTACATAAAATCGTTTAATATTTCTGAAGATCAAAGTTAATTATGTTCGTGAAATTTCGTGTTTGTTCGTGGCAAAAATATAAAGGATGAAGTTTTGGCTTCGTCCTTTTTTATTAAAACTTGTTTCACACCATGTTTTCGATTTTGGCAAAGTTCTATTCAGCCGTCGGATACGTCGAATCGGTCGTCGGATACGTCAAATCGGTCGTTGGATACATCGAACAGCGTATATTTATACGTCATCGGACGTATCTGACGACCGATTCGACGTATAAATATACGTCTAGGGACGTGCCGCGATACGTTGGTGGACGTATCCGGCGGGTGATTTGACGTATATTGATGGCGGCGACGGATGATTTACGGGGTGTTTTCGGCGTTGTCGTCTTTGGGCGGGTCATTTTTGCCGGATTTGGCGAAGAATTGTTTGAATTCATTCAATTTGGCGGAATAGCCGTCTTCGCCTGCGCCGTCCTGAAATTGCGAGTAGCCGTAGTCTTTGAGAGCGTCTTGAAAATTATCGTAATCGTGCATAATTTTCGTGCTTTCCAACGAATAAGTGAGTGCTTTGAGACGGTTGATGCAGTTTTCCAGAAAAACGCGGGCTTGATAATCGCTTTCAAATTCTACCCAGTCAACATTCGGCGCACTCAAAGCGGGCTGGTTTTGATTGTATTCACGCGCCTTGTTGACGACCAGCTTATTCTGCTCGTTGACCGAACCGTAGCGCGATCTTTCGTCTGTGCTGAGAACTCCGGTTTTGCCTTTAAATTTACTTTCCAAATCGGTGATTATACCGTCAATCGCCGTGCGTTCTGTTTCGGTTAATAGGGATTCGATTATATTTTTCATATTGGTTTTATCTCCTTAAATAGTCTGAATTTCCTCGTTTCGTCGGGTCTAGCGAATCATACATTATCTTTAAATTACAAGTCAATAGTTTTTTCGGGCGATGTGTAATGCCTCAATGAAAAAGTGCGAACGGATTATCAATTACTAATTATCCACTGTCAATTATATTTTGAGTAAGTTTTCGACATCTGATACCTATAAAATAATTGATAATGGATAATTGATAATTGTTGCTTCGCACATAAATTTCCGTTTCTTAAAAAATCAAAAACGTCGGTGTCTTGCATACAAGACACCGACGTTTTTTTCGTCCAAAGCAATTTTCAGTTTGCGCTCAATTAAATCGTCGGTCGCTTCAGGATTTCAGCCAAAGCCCGCAAGCGGGTTGAATCTGCTGTGTTTTTGGTTGTGCCGGCAGCGGTTTCCAGTGATGGCGCGAGTTTTTTCAGATTTCCAGCGTCTTTTTTCGAGCCTTCGGCTTTTTGAATCGCTGTTCGCAACTCCGAAACTTTGTTGGCAGTTAAAGATTGCGAGCGTTCTAATTGGTCAATATACGCTTTAGCAACGATCAATTGATTTGCCCAGACGATTCTTTCCTGATTTTGGACGTTTAATTCCGCAACCTGAACGGTTTTTGCCGCGTCA
>JANPDZ010000980.1:0-9447 GCA_031431735.1 Acidobacteriota bacterium
AGAAAATATTCACAAGCAATTAGCTTTTGAGCATTTTCCACAAGTTTTCTTGAGTTTTGACATTATTTCCAAAGCCTTCGAGCCAAATTACGTCAGTTTCGCGTCGAAACCAGGTCATTTGGCGTTTGGCATAGTTGCGAACGTCCTGTTTTGTTTGCTCGATCGCGCTTTCAATGGATCGTTCGCCGCGTAAATACTCGCAAACCCGTCGGTAACCGTGTGCGCCGAGCGCATTTGTGTCGTCTTTTACGCCCGATTCGCGAAGATGTTTCACTTCGGCGACTAAGCCTCGTTCAAAATGAACACGAGCGCGTTTGTTTATTTGTTCGTAAAGCACATCACGCGGCGGATTAAGCGCGAAGATCTTGATCCGGGCGGCAAATTCGGGCGGTTCCGCACGATTTGGCTGGACTTCCGAAAGACGATTTCCGGTTTGAAAGAAAACTTCGAGTGCCCGCATTGTCCGAACATAATCACGCGGAAAAAGTTTATCGGAACTCGCCCGATCAACCCTTTGCAATATTTTATGAAGATGTTCCGCGCCTTTTTTTTCTTTGATCTGTTTTAACCTTTTACGTAATTTTTCATCCGTGCGTGGCGTTTCAAAAAACGGATTCCGGAGCGTTCGCAGATAAAATCCGGTACCGCCAACCAAGATCGGAATATTGCCACGAACTTCGATCTCGCCGATTTTGCGGCTCGCGTCCTGTGCCCAATCAGCGGCCGTGTAATTTACACTCGGCGCAACATAATCAATCAAATGATGAGGAACGCCGCGTTTTTCCTCTTCGCTGGGTTTGGCGGTCGCAATCTCGATTTCTTGATAAATCTGCACCGAATCGCAATTGATGATTTCCGCGTTTCCTAAGTAAAGCGCGAGCGCCACGCCGATTTCGGTTTTGCCCGAAGCGGTCGGTCCGACGATTGAATAAATTGGATTTTTCAACAAATTATTGTCCACAGAGTTGCACTCAGATTAACACAAATCAATAGTCGCTTTTTCGCCTTTTTACGTTTATCATCGGATAATTGCAAGTCTATCGAAACCATTTCGGAAATCAAAAATGAAAAAACTTTTATTTGGCTTTGTTTTGTTGTTTTCGCAATTAAATTTAACGGCGCAAACATCCGACAATTACATTCAATACGTCAATCCGCTGATCGGAACTCAGAAGATGGGACATACTTTTCCCGGTGCGACCGTGCCTTTCGGCGCGGTTCAATTGTCGCCCGACACCGACGAAGAGCCCTATTTGATCGGCGGGAAATATAACAAAAACACATATAAATATTGCGCCGGTTATAATTACGACGACCGCGAGATCGTCGGGTTTTCGCACACGCATTTTTCGGGCACCGGACATTCGGATTTGGGTGATTTTCTGATTATGCCGACAGTCGGTGAACTGCAGATCGAACCGGGCGCGAAAGACGATCCGAAAAGCGGGTTTCGTTCCGCTTTTTCGCACAAAGACGAAATTGCTGAACCGAATTATTATAAAGTTTTGCTCGCAGACGACAATATTTTAGCCGAAATGACGACGACCGAAAGAGTCGGTTTTCATCAATATACTTTTCCCGAAAGCGATAATTCGCATATTATCTTGGATTTAATGCACGGAATTTACAATTACGACGACAAAAATGTCTGGACTTTTGTGCGCGTTGAAAACGATCACACAATTGTCGGCTATCGCCAAACAAACGGCTGGGCACGGACGCGCACAGTTTATTTTGCGATGGAATTTTCAAAGCCGTTCAAAAATTACGGCTTCAAAGATTTCAAGCCTTCGGCGTATAAAGGATTTTGGCGCAAGTTTGACCAAACAAAGAATTTCCCCGAAATGGCGGGCGAACAGATCCGTGCATATTTTGATTTCAAAACCGCAAAAGACGAGAAAATAAAAATAAAATTCGCTCTCTCTCCGGTTTCGACCGATGGTGCGATGAATAATCTAAAAACGGAAACGCCCGATTGGGATTTTGAAAAAGTTAAAAAAGACGGGCAAAATTTGTGGAAAAAAGAACTCGGTAAAATCGCCGTCACGGCTGAAAATAAAGACGATCTGGTCAATTTTTATACGGCGATGTATCACACATTTTTGTCGCCAACCGTTTATATGGACGCTGACGGAAAATACAAAGGTCTTGACCAAAATGTGCATTCGGCGCGAGGTTTTACAAATTACACGACCTTTTCGCTCTGGGACACATACCGGGCGCTGCATCCGTTTTTTAACATCATTCAGCCCAAAAGAAACCGCGAAATGATTAATTCGATGCTCGCGCATTATGACCAGAGTGCGCATAAAATGTTGCCTATTTGGTCGCATTATGCCAATGAAAATTGGTGTATGATCGGCTATCATTCGGTTTCGGTCATCGCTGACGCGATCGTCAAAGGCAATACGACAGGCATTGACGCGAACAAAGCACTCGATGCAATGGCGCAGACCGCCAGAACGAAATATTACGACGGACTCGAATTTTATATCCGACTCGGCTATGTTCCCGAAGACAAAAATTCTTCGTCCGTGTCAAAGACTTTAGAATACGCCTACGACGATTGGGCAATTGCACAAGCCGCGAAAAAGCTCGGCAATACCGCAATTTACGATGAATTTATCAAGCGTTCCGAAAACTGGAAAAATGTCTATGATTCGTCCATCGGCTTTACGCGCCCGAAAATGGCGGACGGGAAATTTGCCGACAAATTTGACGCGCTGAAAACCGAAGGTCAGGGATTTATCGAAGGCAATTCTTGGAATTACAGTCTTTACGTTCCTCATAATCCGGCGGAAATGATCGAAAAAATGGGCGGCAAAACGAAATTCGCCGCGCACTTGGACGAACTTTTTACGATGAACTTGCCCGACGAATTTTTCGCCGAAACCGAGGACATCACGCGCGAGGGAATTATCGGCGGCTACATTCACGGCTACGAACCTTCACACCACGTCGCCTATCTTTACAACTGGACTGATGCGCCCTGGAAAACTCAGGAACGCGTGCGGATGATCCTCAAACATCAATACACGGCCGCGCCCGACGGACTCGGCGGCAACGACGACTGCGGACAGATGTCGTCGTGGTTTTTGTTTAGTTCTTTGGGATTTTATCCGGTCGCGCCCGGCTCAGACCAATATCAATTGGGAAGTCCGGCGATCAAAACTGCCGTTCTGAAACTCGAAAACGGCAAAATCTTAACGATCGAAGCGCAGAATCAGAGCGATAAAAACGTTTATGTCGAAAAGGTTTTGGTGAACGGCAAAGAAATCAAACGCCATTACATCACGCACGCCGAAATCATCAGCGGAGGTCGCATCACATTCGTGATGGCCGACAAACCGAAAATTTAGAGCGGATCTTGATTTAGTGTACGGCAAACTTATGTTCTTTGAAAAATAAATGCCGCCTTAAAAAATAAGAATTGTCTTTGCCGCTTACCGCTTAAAAATCATCGTCGTATTCGGGGCGAACATATATGCGATTTGCGACCGGTATTATTCTTGTGTCTTCTATTTCGATTTTAGAAATTTATCGCGCTCCTCACGCTGTTCCTTGGTCCACTTCGCCTTCTTTTTGCCTTCTTTCAATTTTTTGGGCTTCTCTGTTTTTGCCTCAATTTTGTGGGGCGAATTCGTCTTTTTTGGCCTGGCCGGTTTTTCATATTGCCTGAACGGATTTTCCGGGGGTTCTGTTTTTTTCCGTCGGGGCGATTTGTCGCCGCCGGATTTATCGGCAAAAACAGCCGGCTTCTTTTCGAAAGTTGAACGCGTTTTGTCCGAAGCGTCGCTCGGATCCGCCACGCGAACATTGGCTTTTTGACTGCAGATGCGGCTGTTGCGCATTTGTCCGAGCACTTGATCGGTAAATTCCGAAGGTACGTCAACCAGCGTAAAACGGTCGTAAATATCAATTGCGCCGATGGCTTTTCCCGGCACATTGCCTTCGTTCGCGATCGCGCCGACGATGTCTCCGGCGCTGACGCCGTCGCGCCGTCCGACCTCGACGAACAGCCGCGTCATTTCCTTATTCCACTGCTTGACAAGCTGTTCGGGTTTCGGCTGAACTTTGACCTGAAGCGGTTTGTCGCCGACGGCGAGAAACGTCGCGGCGGCGGCGATTTCGGCAATGTCGCAGCCGCATTCTTCGGCTAATTCTTCGACCAGCGAAAGATAAAGTTCCAAATCCTGTTTCGCCAAAGTATCCAGAAGTCTTTCCTTCAATACCGCGACGCGGCGCGATGCGACATCGGCCTGCGTCGGCATTCGAAAAGGCTCGATGCGCTGCCGCGTATAATTTTCGATGTCGCGCTTCATTCGCTGCTGGCGCGGCGTGACGAAAAGAATCGCTTTGCCTTCGCGTCCGGCGCGTCCCGTGCGGCCGATGCGGTGAACGTAAACCTCTGTATCGCCCGGCATATCGTAATTAACAACGGATGTAATTTGTTCGACATCCAGACCGCGTGCGGCAACGTCCGTGGCGACGACTATTTCGACCTGACCGTTCTTTAGTCTTTTAATAACCGCTTCGCGTTGGTTCTGATTCATATCGCCGTGCATTGCTTCCGCTGCGTATCCGCGCGCCTGTAGTTTTTCGGTCAACTGATCACAGCCGATTTTCGTGCGGTGAAAGATCAGAACGGCTTCGCCCGGAGAAGAATCAGTTTCGAGAATTCTGGTCAGCGCATCAACCTTCTGACCTTCGGAGACGTTGATATAAAACTGCGAGATGGTCGGAACGGTCATCGTCTTTCGTTCCGTTTCGATATTGACGGGCGAGTTTAAGTATTTTTCGGCAATGCGCCGCACCTGGCGCGGCATCGTCGCCGAAAAAAGTGCTGTCTGACGCGTTTCGGGCGTGTGTCCGAGAATCCATTCGACATCTTCCTGAAAACCCATTCGGAGCATCTCGTCGGCTTCGTCGAGGACGACCATTTTCAGGTTGCTGAGGTCAATCATCTCGCGCCGCATATGATCCATCACGCGGCCGGGCGTGCCGACAATCACCTGCACGCCGCTGCGCAGATGTCTGATCTGCTGCGTGATAGACTGCCCGCCGTAAACCGGCAAAACTCTGACGCGCCCAAGATGTTTTGCATACGTGTGAAAAGCCTCGGCGACCTGAATGGCAAGTTCGCGCGTCGGTGTCAGGACGAGCACCTGAATGCGGCTTGTCGAAGTATCAATTTTCTGCAAAGCGGGCAGTGCGAATGCTGCCGTTTTCCCCGTTCCGGTCTGTGCCTGCCCGACAACATCCCGGCCTTCGAGAAGCACCGGAATGGTTTTAAGTTGGATCGGTGAAGGCGTTTCATAACCGACATCATCAATTGCCTTCATCAGCTCATCAATCAGCCCGAACTCTTTAAAGGTTTTTAGGTCGCTTGTTTCTAAAGTCATAGCAATAATTCTATACTAAAAACAAAAATGACACATTTCGGTGATTTAGGATGGAAAACAGATTTTGGATTGAAAATTGCGGAAAATCGCCGTTTCCGATTCCGAAAATGCCGGAAAATAAACTGGGCTTATTCAAAGTAGCCAAAGGCGAAGAATTGGTTATCAGCTATCAGTTATTCCGAAAAGTAACCGTTTATCTTCGGAATAACTGATAGCTGATAGCTGATAATTTCAAATAAAATAGCGCGATTGTTTTTTATTCTCGCTTACTTTGAATAAGAACTGGGAAAATAAATGGAAACTTCGTCGCCGGTTGACGGAAATCGTTAATTGGCAAATACAAACCGAATCAGCGCAATAACCAAAATCGCGGTGAGCACGATGAGCGAGCCGATGATCTGATTGCGTGAAAATTTCATTGCGGAACTTTCTCCAGAGTTTTCCCGACAAATTCGGCAATGCCCGTTAAAAGCATCTGGACGGCGACCGTGATCAGCAGCATTCCCATCAAGCGTTCGATCGCGATCAAGCCTTTTTCGCCCAGAAAGCGCGCAAAATAGCTCGAAAAATAAATAATTAACGCCGACGCAAGCCAGGCGATAAAAACGGCGATCAGCCAATCGAGCCAACGTTCGGGTTCGCGGCTCATCATCAACAGCGCGGTCGCCATCGCCGAAGGTCCGGCAACATACGGAATCGCCAACGGAACAATAAAAGGTTCGCCTTCAATGTCTTGCTGCAACCCGGAATTATGCGCCGGGAAAATCATCTTGATCGCAATTATCAGCAAAATTATGCCGCCGGCGGTTGTCAGTGCGGTTTCGGATAAGTGAAGCAATTGCAAAAGATATTGTCCGAGAAAAAGAAACCCGACGAGAATAACGAGCGCGATCAAGAGTTCGCGCACGACAACCCGGTGCTGCCGCGACGCTTCGACCTTTTTGAGCGTCGTCATAAACATCGGAATATTCCCGAGCGGGTCAATTACCAAAAAAAGCAATAATGCAGCCGAAAGCGTCGTCATAATGTGCGTTTCAAAAATCTACCATAACTGCCGAATTTACGCACGAAAAATCATTTTAATTTTTTTCGCATTACGTTTCGCCGCCGAAAATCACACCTCATTGAAGCACGAAAAAAGGCGCGATGCCTCGCGCAAATCTAAAGTTTAGGAGAAGAAAAAAATGAGAAGTTTATTTTATTACATTGCTACTTTCGGTTTTGTGATTTTTTTGAATGCTTGAATTCAAGCATTCAAAAGCTCGGATTGTGAAGGTTTTCGTCAACCCAAACAATCTCAATCAACGGATTGGCGATCAGCATTTCAACAAATTTGAGAGTTTTTTTGCGATTTAGTCTGCGGACGTGGCAAAGCGGAATCAGTTGAATGGGGATTGTTTTTTTTTGAATTGAATATGTTGTGACTTGAGCGGGCGAGAGAGCAACGCTTCCTGACCTGTTAATGGTTTTATCAGGTCTTTTTTACCTTTAATTTGAGAAAGATGAAAGATTATCAATCAGAAACCACTGCCAGAGGCAGTGGTTTCTGATTGAATCAATTTACAGCAAATTTCAGGTCAGGAAGGGTGTTTTACGCCAATGGCATTAAGTTAAGCGATAACTTCTATATTATCTTGTACTTAGACTTGGCTGGCGAGGTCAAAAAACTCGTGCAAGAAGCCTCTAAGTTGCTTTTGCCTATGTTTTCAAGGCTGAATGGAGCAAAAAGCTGCTTCCGCCGTTCGTTGATGCCTCTGTAACATATTGACAACATTGAAGTAATCCTTAACTTAATGCCATTGTGTTTTACGCCCGCTTTTGTCAAAATGTGAATTCCTAACTTTTAACTGAGGCACTGCAGTTCATTACTGAGCGGTCTAAAAATTGCACGGGCTTTGAAAACTAAGAATATCTGCCTACGAAAGACACGAAAAAAACGAAAAAAAGCATTTTTGCCAAATCTTTATTCTTGATTTCGTTCCTTTCGTGTGTTTCGTAGGCAAAAATCTTAAAATATTTGATAATTTTCAAGTAAGCAATAACTATGCCGCTCAGTAATGACTGCAGTTGTAAATTTATTTTGCTTGACTATTTAATAAGTTTGATTTTCCAATACTGTCCTGAAACATCTTCTGAATTGGCAAGCTGAATTTGGTTGTTTTTGCCGTCATTGACAACATCTAAGGATTTTCCTTCACCTTGCCATTGAGTTGTTAAACGAAAATAACCATCGCCAAGCGAAGTAATCATCCAATACTGTCCTGAAACATCATCTGTATCAGCAAGCTGAAGTTTGTTGTTTTTGCCGTCATTAACAACATCTAAGGATTTTTCTTCACCTTGCCATTGAGTTGTTAAACGAAAATAACCAGTGTCGGCAATTGGAGTAATTTTCCAATACTGGCCTGAAACTTTAGCCGTTTTTGTCAAATGCAATAGGTTGTTTTCGCCATCGTTTATTACGTCCAACGATTTTTGGTCGCCTTGCCATTGTGTTGTCAAACGGTAATAACCTTCCCCAAACGTTTGCGAATAAACGTTTTGAGCGAGTATTAAAAAAACTAAAACTAAAAGAATTCGAACTCCTGATTTCATATTATTTTCTCCTTATTTTCTCTTTATTAATTTACAACTTCAACCACAATTCCGCCGGAAAATGCTCGTTGGTAGAGCATTTTCCGGTGCTAATGTAGCAGACGGGATGCGGATATTCAACTCTGCCTTCGTGCATAACGCCGGAACTGTTCAAAATATCCGATGCGTTTTTCATCGTTTCCGATTCGAATGTGCTAGCCATGATGATGGCAACTAATGGGGTTGCCTCGATTGCGGATTTCTTTTTTCAAGACTCAGAATTTTCAAAACGAAAAAACGTTTCAAATAGTAACATCAAACATCTTATTAAACAAATCCGAAATCCGAATCGTCAAAAAAGCAAAGTAAGCCGGAAGTATCAAGCAACATAGGGTTTTACAAATCTTTACCGTATTCAGCGGCAAGATCGGCATCAATTTGTTCATTATCGGCAGAGCGCGGATTTCCGCTATTCACCGCGCCCGAAAATCTCATCAAATCTTTCAGCGCATCGCTTTTTTCTTGCTCGGACAAACTTCCATTCGCTTTCGGAAAGTTTTTCAAAACAATCTCCAAAACAAACTTTTCCGCAGTTTCGCCCTTGCTCGCGGCTAGTTTTTGAAAACTGCTGAAAACTTCGTCGGGAATTTCTAATGTGATTGTTTTGCTCATAACTTTTCCTCAAAACGATTATAAACTCTTTTAGAATTTATCGAAAAAGGTTTCATCAATTTCAATTTCTTCAACAATTATTGTTTTCACACCAAGCGAAAACTCTTTTAGCTTCTCACATAAGATTTCACCGTCAATCAAATCTATTGGAGGCGCACCATCGCGTGTTGCTTCTTTCCTTGCATCTCTTGTGAAATTACCCGTTGTTATAAAAATTCCTTTATCGGCTCTGCCCTGCATTGCTCCACGAAAATCTCGAATTTGGCTTGGTGTAATTGAGCCTTTATATCTTTTACATTGAAAGATAACGTGAAAACTAAGAAGTCCACTCATTCGTGCAATTCCTTTGCCGTCAATTCCACCGTCGCCGCTTCTGCCAGTTACTTCAACTTCGACAAATCCACTTTCACGCAATAATCTTTGTGTTAGTTTTTCAAAAGCATTTGGGGAAATTAATAAGATTTTCTGAATTAATTTTTCTTTCCATTCAAGAATTTCTTCGATTTCATTCTCTATGTCTGATGTTTGACTATCATTTTGAGAGTTATTATTTGGTTTAGTTTCATTAGATTGCTTTCTAACAAATTTAACAATTTCATCAGGATTAATTTTCTTAATATCTACATCTGATTTTGTCAGTGTCCAAACTCCACGAGCAGAATTTTCAATCAAACCAAACTTTTTGAGATAAGTTCTTGCCCAAGCTAATTGGTAATCAATTTGGCTTTGTGCATTATTTTCTCCATGCGGTATTTGGAGAATTTCTTCCGAAAAGTTTTCTAATTCGTAAACTTTTTCG
>JANPDZ010000981.1:0-2838 GCA_031431735.1 Acidobacteriota bacterium
CAAAACGACCGCCAAAAGGATAAAAACAGGTGCGACAACAATTTGCCACGAAAGCGTCAGGTCATTTTGCCAAATGATGTAATAAATCATCAAAACAATCAAAACCGCAAAACTGAAAAACAGATCAATCAAACCGGCAAGCGTCGCCGAAATCGGCACGATAAGACGCGGAAAATAGATCTTCGTCACCAGATTCGCGTTTCCGACCAGACTGTTAGAGGCAAAAGTTATCGAATTAAAAACAAACAGCCAAATCATAAAACCGCTCAAAGCAAACAGCGGATACGGCACATCTTTCGACTCGAAACGCGCAATTGTGCTGAAAATCACCGTAAAAAGCGCAGTCGTCAAAACAGGCTGCAGAATTGCCCAAAGAACACCGATCGCCGTTTGTTTATAACGCACCTTGACATCGCGCCACGTCAAAAAAAACAGCAGTTCGCGGTAAATCCAAAGGTCTTTGAGGTCAAGACTGAGCCACGCACCCGCCGGTTTGATGTAGGTTATATTTGTTGTTTTATCGGTTTCCGCAGACAAAAATTATTTCTCCAGATCTTTTCTTAAATTGAATTTACCTTGAGTCGCCGCAAGCGTGACGGCCGCGCCGTTCGGATGCGCCAGATTATGTTCGATAATTTTAACTTCCGCGTAATCGTTGACCGTCAGCAGAGTTATCAATGAACCCAGCGAGAACCAAAAGGATCTTTTGCTCAAACCGCTCAAAGGATCAAACAATCCGCCTTCACGATAAAATTTTCCGCGCCAGCCTTCGCGCATTTTTTTTGCTTTGGCTTCTTCGGAAATTTGCGTCCAGATAAAAATATTCTCACTGACGCGCGCCAGTTTCGGAATCAGTTCCCACGGCTTCGGCAGATGATAAAGCAATCCTGAACAAAAAACCGCATCAAATTTTCCAAACTGCTCAAAATCCGTCTTTTCAATGTCAGCCTGCACGAATTCGACTTTTTTGTCATTCAAAAGTTCTTTGACAAACTTTGATTTTTCGAGATTGGCGGCGCGTCCTTCGATTGCTAAAACCCTTTTTACGGCAGGGTTTTGCGCTAAGGCAAAACTATGTCCGCCTTCGAGCGAACCGAGTTCGATGATATTTTCAACGTGAGGAAAAATCTCGAAAAACTGCGTGATCCGTGCATCGTTCATCGCGTCAAAATAACCGCCAAAATCTTCTCCTGCAAGGTGAAATTTTGTTATCCATGGTTTGCGCTTTTCAAATTCCGCGCTGAGATCTGTAAATTTTTCAGGGCTCATAATGATTTTTTTTCCGTCAGATTTTTTTTTCGCAAACTCCGGCGAAAATTTATCAAATTCATCGGCACGAACATCCGAAGGGCAAATTTCGCCAATTGCGTCTTTGAATCTGCGCCGCGCCAGCACTCTTTTGCTAAACGAAAGGCTGCTACCTTACTGCCGTGCTGAAGCATATCACGCGCATAGCGAAACTTTGTTTGCGCCTGCAATTTTTCCAGTTCCGCATCGCTGACACCCAAAAAATGACGGTTGCGGTTTTGGGCTTCGATAACTTCTCCGACCATCATCACACTGTTTTGGCTTGTATTATAACCGTGATGCCGCCACGCCGAAAGAATTTGCGAATCAAAGGCAAAATCTCCCAAAGTCATCAATTTTAAATACATCTCGTAATCTTCGAGCCGCGAATTTTCGTTCCAGCCGATTTTTTCGATGACCGAGCGGCGGTAAAAAACCGTCGAACTGATCGGCGCGGCACCTTTTATCAGCATCAAACGCGCATCGCCGTCGGCGTATTCGACCCAATCTTCCTTGTCCACTTCGGTTGAACCGAAAATCTTGTCGTTCTCGTCAACAAAAAAAGCGTGACCGTAACCCAAAACCGCCCGCTCGCGTTGGTCTAAAAGGCGCGCGCGCGCTTCGAGAAATGGCGGCAGCCAAAAATCGTCCGAACCAAGATACGCAAAATATTTTCCGCCACTCAAAGAAAGTCCCTGATTCAAAGTCGCGCACAGACCGCGATTTTCGCGCACGATCAATTCGGCGTCAAACGGACAGCCGCGCAAAACGCGTTCGATGATTTTCGGCGAATCGTCGTTTGAGCCGTCGTCAATCACGAGCAATTTTTTCGGCGACAAGGTCTGCGCGATAACCGATCGCAGACATCGCTCGACAAACGGCGCGTGATTGTATGAAGGCACAAAGCAAAAGACCTCGCTCTTTTCGTGCTGACTGTTCATTTCCAAACTTTAAATTATAGCTGTTGGATTCTTATTATTCAGCTAAAACTCACAAATTTATTTTGCTCTTCAATAAATTTTCGATCAAATTACTGATCCATTCGGCTCTCGCATCCCAGGTTCCGTTTTGAACCGAGGCTTGCCGGGCTTCTTTTTGAGCCGTGCCGCGTTCATTCAAAGCATTGTCAATCAACGCGATAAATTCGTCGCGGCTGCGGGCGATCCGCAGGACATCGCTCATTGTTTCGTATTCAGGCAACGGCGAGATGACGACCGGTTTGCCGGTTGCCAGATATTCCCGAACCTTGATCGCCGAACCGTAACTTGTGAACGGATGATCTGTTTCCCACGGCAGAACGCAAACATCAAAGCCCGCCGCGTATCGCGGAAGCTCATTATATGGAACGGGCGGAAAAAAGTGAACATTCGGCAGACTCATCAAATCGGTTCCGCGCGCCAGATTGCCGATAAATATCCAGTGCCATTCGGGGCGTTCGACCGATGCGCGCTTGATCAACTCACGGTCAACAAGCCACGGTTCGATCGCGCCAAAATAGCCGAGACGCGGGTGCGGAATCGCCGCTATTTCCGGCGCAACTTCCAGTTTTCC
>JANPDZ010000982.1:0-3391 GCA_031431735.1 Acidobacteriota bacterium
CGACAATTTTTCGTCCGACAGCGGCTGCACGACCTTATCGGAGATCGTCGGCGGTTTGACCGTCAACAAAGTTTTCGATTCGTAAACGCTCGGCAATTTATACACGACATAGCCGATTGCCATTGTCATCGTGATAATTGGCAGAAATATAAACCACTTCCGCCTTTTCAGCATCTTGATAAATTCGCCTGCCGTTCTTTGTCTGAATTCAATGCTCATAACTTTTCCTGCCAAATTACCGATTAATTTTTCCTGCCGCTTTTTCGACCGCGCTGTCCGTGCTTTTTTTATTGCGTTTAATAAACCAGCGCAATCCGGCAGTCAATAAAATCAATCCAACTCCGAAAATCAACAAACCGAACGATTCGGGAACAAATCCTAAAAGCAGATTCCGGCTTGCGACATCAAACAAAAAAAACATTTTCAATCTCCGTTAAGTTTGCGATTCACAGATTTGCCAGCAAACTTTTCGCGTCCTGCGCTTCTTTTTGGCTCAAACTCTGCTCGTTGGCGAGCGATGTTTCGACCGCTTTCCGCGCCGAAAACTTGTCGCCCGACGAAGCAAGCGCAGTTCCCAAACGCAGCCGATACGCCGCGTTGGTTTTCGCACCCGTGCGTTTTGCTTCCGCATCGTCAAGCGCGACGGCTTTTTTAAGCTGCTCGACCGCCGGCGAAAACAAACCTTTTTTGAAATAAACCCAGCCGAGCGTGTCGTAATAACCGGCGACGTTTGAATTTTTGTTGACCGTTTTTTGTGCCAGCTGCAACGCTTCGTCCAGATTTCCCTGTCCGCCGTCGGCAATCAGCCACGCCAGATTATTTGCCGCAATCGGCGTTTCAGGCGTGATTTCGAGTGCCCGACGATAATTTTTCTCGGCTTCGGGCGCGTTGTTTCGCGCTTCTTCAAGCATTCCGAGCAAGGTGTAAATGGTCGCCGAAGGTTTCTTTTCAACCACTTTTTTGTATTGTTCGATTGCCGAATCGGTCTGATTTTTGGCAATCAAAAGCGACGCGTAGGTCGAATACGCGGGCAGATAATTTTCATCCGATTCGATCGCTTTTTTCAGTTCGGCTTCGGCTGAATCCGTGTTTTTTTCCGCAATGAAAACGTCTGATTTCAGATAATACAAAGCTGCCGAAACATCTTTTCGGTCGGCATTTTTCGCTAAAAATCCGTCAATTTTGGCGTGTGCCTGCGCGAATTGTTTCTGACGATTCAAAACATTAATGGCACCGCTCAATGCATCGAAATTTTTATCGTCGCTCAAAAGCGCATTTTCATAAAGCTTCAAGGATTCGGCGTAATTTTTTTCGGCGATGAAAACCCTCGCCAGATTGACCATCGCGCCGGCTGATTTCGGCGAATTTTTCAAAACTTCCTGCAGATCGGCTTTCGATTCCGCCAATTTTCCGAGCTGCAGATTTGCCAGCCCGCGTGCCGAAAGTGCGCGAATCCGAAGTTCATCGATTTCCTGCGCCATCGTCGCGGCATCGGGAACAATACCTTTTGACATCTCAAAAAGCTCGTTCGACAGCCGAAACGCATTTTCAGCGTCCGTTTCGGCAAATGCCGCCTGAATTTTCAAAAGGCGCGTTTTCAGATAATTCGGATGATATTTATCCAAATCGCCGATAAAGGCACGTGCCTGATCGGTTTGTCCGAGCGCAAGCCGGGCTTCGGTCATAAAGAAAAGCGCGTCGCGTTGGCTCGGCAGCTTTTTCAAAATTTCTTCCAGATCTTTGACCGCATTTTCCGCACGGTTGTCCTGCAAATTGAGCCGTGCGCGAAGCAGCAAAGCTTGCGCGTCTTTGTCGTTGATCTTTAATAGTGCCTCGATTTGTTCGCTGACTTTGGCGGTTTCCTTTTGGTCGAGATAAATTTCGCCGAGACGGTAACGGGCGCGGACATATTCGGGTTTTTCGGTCAAAATTTCGCTAAAGATCCTGATCGCATCGGCCGTGCGTCCGATTTGCGCGTAAAAATCTCCCAATACAACGCGGCTTTCGGGACTGTTTTCCTGAATTTGGACTAAATCTTGATAGGCACGTTCGGCTTTCTCGAATTGTTTTTGCGCGACGTAATATTCGGCAAAAGCTTCGTGCGCTTCGATATTTTTCGGTTCGACTTCCGTAGCTTTTTTGAATCGTGCTTCGGCTTCCGCAGAACGGTTGGCAAAACCCAAAAACCTGCCGTATTCGACGTAGCCGAGCGCGGTGTTCGGATTGACTGAAATGCCTTTATTTATCGCAGTTTCGGCTTCTTTCGCCTTGTCCTGCTTCATAAAATAACGCGCTAGCGAAATGTAAGATTCGGTGCGGTTCGGATTAAGCGCAATGGCTTGATTCAAAATATCGAGAACTTCTTTTTCGGGTTTGCCCTGCGCTACAAAAAGCGAGGCTTTTAAGATATAAGCTTCGATAAATCCCGCATCTTTCGCGAAAATTTCTTCGAGGATCTTTTCGGTTTCGGCGATCATCGGCGGCTGAACGAGCAGATAATAATTGCCGAGTTTTGTTTTCGCGTCCAGATTGTCGGGCGCGAGATCGGCAGTTTTCCGGAGTTCTTCAAGGGTTTCGTTAAATTGTCCGAGATTCTCAAAGGCGCGCGCCAATCCCCAATGCGCCGCCGCCGAATCTTTATCAATATCGGCAGCCGCGCGAAATTCCATGACGGCTTCTTGAAATTTGCGTTTCTGCAAATATTCTTCACCGCGAGCAATATGTTTATTTTTGGATCCGCCGCAGGAGGTGACGAAAAAGACGAGCAAACCGCATAAAGCGATTTGCAATAGAAATCTGGATTTAAAAAACGGGCACTCTCGTAATATCATTTTCTTCAAAAGACACTTTTCCCGAAAAAATTTGACAAATATGCTTGACCATCGGGCATTGACGGTCAAACTTTTATTCAATTTCCGATAAGGGGCAACTTATCGGAAGATCTCGGAAAAACTCAATTTTCAATTTAACCGATTTGCATCGGCATTGAAGAAAAAAGTGTAATCAACTATAAATTTCAGAAAAAATTACCGTTTTCGCTATTTTTAATGAAACTTTGACGCGCAAAACGTCTTATTCGCTCAAAACGGAATCAAATATTTACTTTGAAATTATCAGGGACAAGCGAAAGAATAGCATAGAGTTTGGGATTTACCAAAGGAATTAAATAGGCAGTCGGTAATGCGTCAGTAAACAGTTAGGCGTTGCTACAAAATAAAGCATACATTTGCTAATATTAAAAGATGACAAAATTTAGACGAGAGAACCAAACGTCTTTATTTAGCTTCAGAAGCAATTGGTTTTGGGAGAGGTGGGCAGAGTAAGGTTTCAAGATTGGCAAAAGTTTCAAGAGTGACAATTGCGGCAGGGATTAAAGAATTACGGAGCGCGG
>JANPDZ010000983.1:0-9574 GCA_031431735.1 Acidobacteriota bacterium
CAAAAAGGGAAAGAAAACACGCGAAAAAACAAAGAGCGGAGCAACAGTTAAGAAGACTCCGAAAGGAAGAACTTTAACCAAAATCCGCCCGTCAACAAACTAATTTTCACGAAAGTTGAAAAAAAACCAGATTTTTGTCAATTTGAGACGTTTTTCACTTTACCTTTTCATCAATATTCATAACTCGAAACTCTTGGTGTCGCGGTTGCGATTGTTTCGGTATCGTCAAACGGTGTTCGCTGTTCGCTCGCCAATAATCTACCTTGATTGTCGAAACTCGTATAACGAGTTTCGGACACGCTACTTGTAACTTTCGTTGTTTTGCCTTTCGAGAAAGCCGGAACTGAACTCAAACCTCTGCTGTCATAGAAGAAATCAACATCGGGCGTTGAGTCTGAATAATCTCTCTTTTTTAAGCGATTGAAATTATCGTAAGTTCACGATTCATACACATTAATTGTCCTTTGTTATTGCGCCGCCTCTAATCCCAGGCGGAAGATTTTTGTAGCGTTCATAGTCAAATGAAAGCATAAGTTTGTCTCCGCTTTTCAAATTATAATCGGCGGCTGTTTTCTTTTCATCTAACTCTTTCCAAGTAGGAAATTCTAAAAGTATGTAAAATTCACCATATTCTTTGACATCTGCTTTGTTGGTATAAACTTTTCTGATTTCATCAAGCATTTCTTTGATTGTTGGGTTTGAACCGCCTAATTTGATAGTAAAACGTACGGTTTCAATGAAAATATCTTTTGTTCCTGATCCTCTAACAATAATAAGCTCCATACTTGGCTCCAAAAAATCTTTTATAAATGGCTGTAATTTGTTTGAATCCAATATGATTACAGATTGATTTGACTGATTTTGCAAAGCTTGTTTCAGATTGGTTTCAGAAAGAGAAACAGGTTTGAATTGTTCTTTTGAAGTTTTCCCTAAGGCGGCAACAACTTGCTTTTCAATTTTGCCTTGTTTTCTATTAGCAATTTGTTTTGTTTCTAATTTTACAGGTGCAGCCCAGTCTTTGTTTTTACATTTTTCAATCATCACGGCTTGAGTGTCGTTAACAAGCCACAATTGTTTATCCTGACACACAATCAAGTAATTCGTTTGGGCTGAAGTTTTAATAATGAACAACATTAAAAAGAAAAGTAAATTAGCTAAATTTTTCATATAAATTCTCCTATATTTTAATCATCTAACTGTACCTGAGTCACCATGATTCGCGGAATCAGCACCACGAATGAAAATAGACTTTCTTATGGAATCAACAACTTAGCTACCTATTTTCATAAGAGTCTAGAATTGAAAATGAGCACCGAACATTGTCATCAGATTCCTTCATTGATTTCAACTCAAGACTCAGGCTAACTACATCCAACAAAGAAAATATACTTTCAACGGTCATAAATTGGGCATTTGAAATTTAAGTGAAATTGCGCCCTTGCTCACGCGCGGGCTTCTGCCTTTGTTGCGAAATGCACAATTTATGACCGTGCTGAGTATAGTTACCTAAAACAGGCTCCAATATAGATGATAAGCGGCTTATCGGCGGTTGCTCCATATGTTTTCACCATTTGATCTACAACTTCGTTTAATGGAGTCGTCACAATAACTCTAAAGGGATTACTGTTTGGAGCAACCATATCATTCCCTATCGGACTAATTATCATATTCAGCATTTGTTTTCCAGGACCAATGACAGCTTCAATAGGCAACAACGTTATTTTTGCGCCTTCCAGTCCGATTTTATCAACTTCTTGTCCTTCATTATTATACATTACTTGTCCAGGCTTGATTAAAGTTACTATGTAGACATTATCCCTCAACGTAAAAGTACCCGCAGCTGATTTTGGCTTGCTTCCGTGAGCGGCTAGACCGACTTTTAACCCGTGAGAAGGCATTTCACCGGAATTAGCAACCATCACTTTTTGCTGTTCCTCATCAACGCTTCCTCTTGGGTCTGACGGTGGCGGTCTTCCTCCTACATAAAACACTCCAGATGGAGCTGCAGTTTGACGAGTTTGCTCGGCATTTTGTTCTGCCGCAGGCGGAGGCGGTGCCACTGGCGGATCGGCTTGTTGTGCGGGTGGCTCTCCGGCTGCCGTGCTTGTGCTTGCCGGTGATGTGCCCGCCGCATTGCTGTTACTATCACTGGCTGAGGCTTCCACCGGGTCAGGAGTCCAATTCCCGTTTTCGTCCCGCGACTCACAAGTGCTACACCAAGCATTTCCACCATTTGCGCCTGTTGAACTTGAAATCAATCCAAGCGGGTCAGTGAATTTATATGGTGAATTCAGAACGTAGGAATAGCGGTTGAAGGTCTGCGGATTCTTGACATTCGCGCTTGCCATTAGCGGATCAACACTTGTGAATCTACCGTGTTTCGAGTTGTAATATCTCGCCTGAGCGAAGTCCAAACCTGATTCATCGTCTTTCTCGTAGCCAGTGTAACCTTTTCGCGTTTCGCTTTGATTGTCGTAATTCAGCGATGAAGTTCTCTGCGCCGTGTAGGTTTCCTCACCGAACGCCATATAATCTTTGCGGGTTGTGACTGCGCCGAGTTGGTTGGTGATGACTCGCGGAGAACCGAGATGATCGTTTGTCAAATAGCTGACTTGCGGCGTTTCTGCCGATTATTGTTATCTGACGTTTGAAAACATAGCTAACAAATCTTGGTTATTAATTCCATAATCAGCGATGGTTTTTTCTTCGTCTAAAGGCTCCCAAGTTCCATACTTCCTCAAGTAAATATCGAAATTCTTTCTTCTTGGGTCTTTTCTTAATTCCTTTTTGACTTCCTCTAAAATATCTCCGATTTTCGGATTACTTCCCGCTACTTTGATTGTAAAGCGTTCTATTTCTTTATATTCGTATGGATCAGTAAACAACGTTCCCTTAGTTATAATAAATTCCATCATTTCTTTTTTGGCTAGAAGTTTTTTCATCGCTTCCGGCAGTAAATTAAGATAAATCTTTGCCGCAACTTCTCTTTTTCCTTCTTTCAGAAAGATTCCGAGATTCGTTTCGCTGATGTTTGTTTCCTTCGCGTTGTCGGCAACAATCCGCAACAATTTAAAAATCTGCCGTTCGCGGCGCGTTTGTTTTGTTTGTTTCGGAACTTCACCCGACTCGATTTGAAGCGGCGCAATCCAGTTTTTCTTGTCGCATTTGCTTAAAGAATTGACTGTTTCTCCATTAACAAGGAATGCTTGTTTTGCATAACAAACTATCAAGTTCTCAGTTTGCGCCGACACAATCGAAACAAACATCAAACAGAGAACAAAAGAAATTACCGATAAATTTAAATATTTCATATACATTTTAACTTTATTCATACTTTCTACCCGTTGCAACTGTTGAGTTTAATTCAAACACCACATTCTACTAGTGGTGCTGGGCTGAAATAACACCACAGTCAAAGCTCACTACAAATGGTGTTTCGGAGACAGTCGAATTGATTTTTCCCTGTTGGGAAATTTCCGCCAAGCACCACTAGATGCAGAAATATCTCGTTAAGGTTTTCTGCCTCCGATTACATAATTCGTTCTTGATAGACAAACTGAAATATGAACGTTGACTACTTTTCCTTTATTTTCTGCGGAAATTCGAGCAAGCAAGGTTGAAAGTTTTGTAGGTTCGGTTACAGTTATTGCTTTTCTTCCAATCGTAATAGGGTCTAAACTTATCTGACTATCTGTATAACTAGACGGAAAGATAATCATATCTCGTATTGATGCTCCGCCTCCTACTGTAATAGATTGCAGGTCGTTTGGTTTTCCCTTCTGACCACCAATTTGATCAATTTCATTTCCCAATTTATCATCCAAACTATAACCAACCGGAGAGTAAAATGTAACAGTTAGATTGTCTTGGACAGTTGTGTATCCGTCAGCCTCATTGATTCCTCCATGACCGGCAATTACTACATTTATCAACGTAGGATCAAAAGGAGCTGCTTGAGCTTGTAGTGCCTTCTGTGCATCAGAATCTCTAGTATCATAAAAATCTAATTTCGCTGTTGCAATCGCTTTCTCTCGATCACCTTTACTATTTTCAATAGCATTGAGTAGCTTAATTCTTTCAGGGTCAGTTTCTGGAAGTCGGAATACCCCGCTTGCGCTAGGTTGTGCGGCTGCTCCAGCATTTCTGTCAGCCGCCGTTGCCGTTGCTTGTCTTTGCGCTTGCATATCATCGAAGATTTTATTAAGCGTCGTATCATTTCCACGAAAAGCCGAGCCATCAACAAAACCGCCACTGTTCCGACAACCAGTTCCACAAGCACCCGTTGAACTTGAAATCAAGCCAAGCGGGTCAGTGAATTTATATGGTGAATTCAGAACGTAGGAATAGCGGTTGAAGGTCTGCGGATTCTTGACATTCGCACTCGCTGTTAATGGGTCAACACTCGTATAGCGTCCGTGTTTCGAGTTGTAATATCTCGCCTGTGCAAAGTCTAATCCTGATTCGTCGTCTTTCTCGTAACCCGTGTAACCTTTCCGCGTTTCGCTTTGATTGTCGTAATTTATAGCCGATGTTCTTTGCGTGGTGTAGGTTTCCTCGCCGAAAGCCATGTAATCTTTGCGAGTTGTGACTGCGCCGAGTTGGTTTGTTATAACTCTTGGGCTTCCAAGATGATCGCTTGTCAAATAGCTGACTTGCGGCGTTTCTGCCAATTGTGTGGAGTATTCCGCAACAAGTTGTCCACCTCCATCATAGACGAACACAGTTGTTTCTGTCGAGGATATTTTCTTGACGCGGCGTCCTTCGCCGTCGTAATGCTAAGTCGCATCGGGCGTTGAACTGTTGTTGTTTGAAGCGAATAACTGTGTTTGATGATTTTCCGCGTCATAGACAAAGCTACGATTTTCGGCATCAACGGTTAAATTTCCGTCTTTGTCATAGCTGTAATTTTGTCCGCTTGAAAAGCGATTGGTTGCCGTGTCAATCGTTGGATTGGTGATGTTGTTTGATGCGGAAAGTGTCGTCGTATTTGCCGTGTCGAATCTTCTGTTTCCGTAGCGGTCATAAGTGAAAGTTTGTTTCCAAGTTGTTGTCGTGCTGACCTTTTCTTCCGCTGATTGCAAACGATTCAGGTCGTCGTAAATGTAGGTTTGCTCAAACGGCTGACTCAAGCCGCTGAAACTTATCTTCTGCGAACGAAGCGAACCGTTATTCTGCGTGTTCGTGCCGTAATCATATTCCAGTTTCAAAAGGCTTTTATCAGTTGCCGAACTTCCTAAACCGATTTCCGTTACTTGCAAGCGATTGTTGTAGATCATCGTTTCCCATTTGCCATTGCCGAGTCTTAATCGTTCCATCGCGCCACTTGAGTTGTAGCTGATGCCGTTGACATAGAGCCGATTCTGCGTCCCGACCGTTCCCCAAATGCTTGACACATCGCCGTCTTGGTTGTAATCCGTCTTGACCGTTCTGCCTGATGGATAGGTTTCTGTCAATAATTTCCCGAATGCGTCGTATTCATAACTCGTTTGGTAAGTTTGTCCATCGGTGATTTGCTGATGTGTCAGCAATCTGCCGACATTGTCAAAGCTCGTATAGTTTGTTCTTGAAACCGATGATTTAACGCCCGTCGTTTTTCCCTTCACGCTTCCGCTTGCCGTTTGTGGTTGATCGTTGATATTGAGATATTTGCCGTCGTAATAGAAATCAACATCGGGCGTTGAGTCTGTATAATCTCTCTTTTTCAAGCGATTGAAATTATCGTAAGTTCCCGTCACGGAAACGCCTTCGGCATTGGTCGTGGAAGTAATATTACCGTTGTCGTCATATTCGTATTTGACCGACCAACTCGTATTGTTGGTTATCGAATCCGTATAGCTAAACGAAGCATTTGACTGTTGTTCGGGTTGTTTGGCGTAGAGCAATCTGCCGAGTGAATCGTGCGTAAAATAGCGCGATTGTTCGCCTTGAGTCGTTTTTCTCAAGTTTCCAAGCGTGTCGAAAACATAATCGGTATTGAGATTCTGCCCTGTCGGGTCTTCGATAACCCGAATCATTCTGCCGAGAGCATCGGATATGCCTTTGCGCTTTTTATCTGCTTGGTCAGTGATGGTTTTTGTGACACCGATAAATCCTGATGTTGTCGAAACACCGTAATCGGTTTTCACTTTCGCGCCATCGGGCAAGACAACTTCCTTGATACGGCTCGCTTCATCATAAACATTCGTTGTCCAGATTTTTGTTTCACCGCTTCGGAATGGATTCGTCACGCGGCTCACTCTGCCTTGTGCGTCAAATTCCTTTTCGACAAAGATATTGCCCTGTGAATTGACCTCTTCCGCTTTGTAGGCACGCCCTAGTCCGTCAAAATACGAAATGCTTTCCGCCCAATTATTCGCGTCAATCTGCGTCCGCGATTTGACCCAATAATTGTTCGGCTCGTCGTGATAAATCGTTTCCGACGTTCCGCCAACCTGTGTGTTCTGGTAATAAGTCTTGACATTCAACGGGCGCAAGGTTGTCGCGTCATACTCGATGCGCGTTTCCAAACCGTTGGCATCGGTCGTCGTCAATGGCAAACCCGTTGTTGTGTTAAAAGTTGCCGTCGTTACAAATGCCGTGTTTGAACCGTTCACGCCGCTTGGATCGGGAACGGCGGAGGTAACTGTTAACGGAAAAGCATGATAAGTCGCATCAAATTCGACCGTTGTCGAATTTCCTTTGGCATCAATCGTTTCATATTGATTGCCCCAAACATCAAATTTTGCGCGGGTTGCGATGTAGGCATTGGTGTTATCCCAATCGCCTTTCGTGCTGTCCCAAACTCTCGCGGTCGTCGGATTGCCGCGTCCGATGTTTGGCGAATAATCTCCGTCGTCATATTTCATCTCACTGCGCGACACAATCGTTCCCGCACCATTTTTGACCACCGAAACGGTCGCCAACCCAATCATATTTTGGGCTTTGTAAATATCTTTCACCCATTGCGGATAGTTCGCATCATTTATCAAAAACGTCGTTTCCGAGCTTCTGACCGGTGTTGACGGCAAGGCACTGCCCGCCGTCACAAACGCGTATTGCGAACTCTTTTTCATCAAAACGGGTGTTTCCCGTTGATTCAAATCGCCTTCGTATTCTACTGTTGCAGATGCCGAAACGCCGTTGCCCGTCGTGTCATATATGATTGATTCTTCCTGCGTGACTCGCGGATGCCAGTCGGCTGTTGATTGCGTGCCACTGCCGTTTGTAATGGTCAGAGCCGTCTTTGTCCAAGTCGTCAGTTTTTTGAAAACGATCTGATTAGCTGAATTAAACGAGCGTTCTTCAAAACCCATTCCCGCCAAACCATTGTCATAACCGAAACTGCCGACTGTTCCGCCCGATTCAATTCCCCGATACAACAACCTTTCCGCACGAGTTCCATCAGGATTGTTAATTGTGACTGCTAAATTGTTTGTGTTGGTCGTCGTGCCGTAGGTCCATTGATATGGCGTTCCCGTTCCGGCTGTTTGATAAACTTTGCGATTTGTCACACCGCGGTTTGTTTGAAGGTGAACGCCTTGAATATCGGAAACTGACCCGACTAAGCCGTATTCAAACCGCTCTTCGCCACCCGTCGGGTAATAAACGCGCTCAATTTCGCCATTGATATTGTAAGTGAATTTGTATTTTTGACCGGTCGGCAGTTCAATTTCAGCCAGAACCAGAGGATTGAAAACTGCACTGGGATTGACGACCCAAGCCTCAAATTCCGAGCCGAACAGAAATGTTCCGGCGGCCCGTGTTTGCCACGTGTTGTTGCTGACATATTTGTCCCCGATATATTTCAAATCCTGATTAAAATCAGTTATTGCGCTGTCGGCGGCAGAACTGTCTTTCAGTTTCTTCCAATTAAATTTGTAAGTTCCGGTCATGCCGGGCATCGTATATGTTTGAACTGTCGGCGCCGTCGGGGCTTCAGGTTTGAACGGAACGGCAAGATTTCTGCCGAGTGTGTCAGTCCAATAACCATTCGGATAATTCTCATCAGGTTCGTGATAGGTTGTGTAATTGCCGTTGCGGTCGGTGAATTTGTTTGCCTTACGAATCGTCGCTAAATTTGAACCGCCAAGCGTCGCGACAAAGTCGTAACGTGAACCATCGGGCATTTGCAAATAATAAATATTATTTGTTCTATCCTCGAAATATTTGATATTCGAGCCGTCCACGGCGTAATACCAACCATACCAATTGCCGGGCAAAGACGGATCGTTTGAATCGCAGAGCGTATTCGGGTCATCATCCACACAATTGCTCGATGGCGGATATGTCCTTACCGTGTCATCCATTCGTAATTCATGCGTTTCGCCGCTCGGCAAATGCAGAGCAATTCTTCTAATAAAAGCATTCATCGTGTATGACGGCGGAGTGTTCGGACTGCACAGCGGGTCATCGCTGCCGGCGGGAAATCCGAGGTTGTTAAAGATATTGTCCGCGCCGACGTATTCGATATGCGGCACAGCCAAACTCGTCGTCCAACCCGACGCGCTGTTTTCACCGTAGCGGGCATTATTAAGAGCAATGCAAGTATCGGGATTATTGACCGCCGGCTGAGAAACAGAGTAATTCAACCGCCAAAGTTTCGAGGAATAGCTCAAACCGATCGGCACATTAATTCCGCGTCCTGAATATGCGCCAAGCGGAATATCTATCTCCATTCCGAGTGTCGAAGCATTAACCCTTCCGCTTCCGTGCAAGGTCTGGTCAGCTTTGTTTTCTGTATGCTGTTGCCCGAAAACAGTCGTGATAATTCCTAAAATAACCCAAACCGATGCGATGATGTTTGCTCTTTTCATAACCATTCCCCAATCTCTAGCTGTAAAACCATTTTCAATAAAACCGTCAAATGTGCCGCTCTGATCTATGTCATCTGTGTGGACATAAGTTTCGGGATGTTTTGTTTTCGTTCAGAGTCCACGCTTTAGCGTGTGTTTTCGACCGCGAAGCGCGGCGAAAACGGCAAAGTGCGTTCCGCGTTTGGACTCTGAACGAAGACAAAACGCGCTGAAACTTATTTTCACCTGCTTATCTCCTGTAAAAAGCCGGAACGGGAATATCCGGTACGCCATTAAAAGTGCCGCCCCACGCTTCTTGACGAAGTGCGCCGTTGCTTCCCGATTTGCGGATATACCAGTTGCCGTTTGAACTCCGCCAAACGGCGATGTCAACTTTGCCGTCGCCGTCGTAATCGTTTTGCACTTCCGTATCGCCGGATTGCTGCCACGAAATTGTGCTTGTTTGGTTGTTTGCACTGTTGCGAATGACCCAATTTGCGGTCGTTGCTTCACGAATCGCGTAATCGGCGCGTCCGTCGCCATCATAGTCTGCCGGAACGGGTTTATCGCTGGCTTGCGTAAAGGTTGCGGTTTGCAGTGCGTTGTTACTGCTGTTTGATGAATAAAAGGTTTTATTCGTACTTCGCCAGACTGCCAGATCGGCGCGTCCGTCACCGTCAAAGTCTTTTGGTGCGGGAGTGTCGGTCGAGAGTCCGAATTGTCCCTGGACAGTTGCCGAGTTTGAACTTTGGCTGATATACCAATTGCCGTTTGACGGGCGATAAACAGCAATGTCGGTTTTG
>JANPDZ010000984.1:0-9853 GCA_031431735.1 Acidobacteriota bacterium
TTTTTGCCCGCGAAATACGCGCGCATACGCTAAAAAACAAAAGAAAATTGAAAATAAATTTAGTTTAATTTCTTTTTTTCGCGCCATTTCGCGTATTTCGCGGGCAAAATTCTTTTTCTTAACTTTTTACTGACCGATTACCTTTGGATTTCGATTTTATTTTGATTATTGAACTTTATCCTTGATAATAAGAAATTGGCAAAATAAAAAACCAAAGACCAAAAACCAAAGACCAAAAACCAAAGACCAAAGACCATTTAAATTATGAACAAAGTTATTTTAATCACCGGCGCGTCGAGCGGAATCGGCAAAGAAACCGCCAAACTGTTTCAAACCAAAAGCTGGCGTGTCGCGGCGACGATGCGTTCGCCCGAAAAGGCGGAAGATTTGCATAAGATAGCTGACCTCGAAACTTTTCGGCTCGATGTCACGGATGTTGATTCAATCAAAAAAGCAATAGCGGACGTTTTAGAGAAATTCGGACGCATTGACGCAGTTGTCAATAATGCGGGTTACGGACTCGTCGGCGCATTTGAAGCGGCGAGCGCGGAACAGATCGAAAAGCAGTTTCAAACGAATGTTTTCGGTTTGATGAACGTCTGCCGCGAGATTTTGCCCTATTTCCGCGAACAGAAACGCGGGTTTATCGTCAATGTCGCGTCGGTCGGCGGACGAATGACGTTTCCGCTTTACAGCCTTTATAATTCGACCAAATGGGCGGTCGAAGGTTTTTCGGAATCGCTGCAATACGAGGTCGAACAATTTAATATCCGCATCAAGATCATCGAACCCGGACCGATTAAAACTGATTTCTACGACCGTTCGCAAGATTTGACGCGCAAGGAAGGCTTGACGGCTTACGACACATTTATTGATAAAGCGATGCCGAATATGAAGAAATCAGGCGAAACCGCGCCCGACGGCAGCGTCGTCGCCGAAGCGATCTACGAAGCCGTGACCGACGGCTCAAAGAAACTACGCTACGGCGTGAATACAAAAAACATTCTTCTCGCCCGTCGCCTTTTGCCTGATTGGGCTTTTTTCAGAGTCATCAAAGGCGCGATTTTGAAATAGAAAATATCGTTGATTTTTGTGTCCATAAATTGCAAAATGTTTCTGAGGTGAAAATTATGTCAGTTATAACGCTCGAAAAAACTTTGCCGAAAACTTCAATAGATCAAGACAATACGGATTGGCTTATCGAACAACTTTATAAAGCCGAAGGCAAAGCCGAAATACTCAATGGAGAAATAGTAGAATTTATGTCAACCGGAGACGAACCAAGCACTGCCGCCTTTAATACCGCCATTAGTTTGAAAACCTATCAGCGAAAAACTCTTTGGGGAAGAGCTTATACGGACAAAAATGGATATTTGGTCAATCTGACAAATCGAAAATCATTTAGCCCGGATGCCTCGTTTTATACAGGAAACCGCGCAGGAATGAAATTTTTGGAAGGTGCGCCCGTTTTTGCCGTTGAAGTGCGGAGCGCAAACGATTACGGTAACAACGCCGAAGAAGCCATCAAACAAAAGCGTGAAGATTATTTTGCGGCTGGCACGGAAATCGTTTGGGACGTTGATTTATTGAGCGAAGAGGTTATCAAATCATATCACCGCGATCATCCCGATAAACCCGAAATCTTCAAACGCGGCGAAATTGCCAATGCCGAACCTGCTTTACCAAATTGGAAAATTGCGGTTGATGAATTGTTTGATTAATCGGAAACCTTTTGCCCGATTGGCTGTTTTTCAGAATCATCAAAGACGCAATTTTGAAATAATTTAAGATTTACGGAATTGATGTTAAAATTTACTCTACTGGTGAAAATGAAATGATTAGGTCGTGTCTTAATCTTGTGCTGCTATGCTTTAACAGTGTCAAAAACGACCCTTTTTGAGAAATTTCAACCAAAACTGATTTAACAGCATCATAATCTTTTGGACGTCATTGAGTTTTAGGCTTTAAATTCTTACTGATTCAAAATGCTAACGAAAACCCTTTTAATATTCTCATTTATTTTTATAGGTTTTGCCGGATTTGCCTTCGCACAAAAGGAAAAACCGTTGCGATGCCCGAAAACGACCGTATATAAAAGAGTGAAAATATCTGCCGGAAGACCGGAAAAGACGGACTATTTCGCCCAGTTCGAGGAGTTTTGTACTCAACGAGAGGCTTCGCGCAGATTTGTTAAACACGGACCTTACCGGCTCTGGGGACCGAACGGCGAGGTGATCATTCAGGGACAATTCGTGAACGGGAAAAAGAACGGCCCATGGACGCGCTGGATTCCGAGCCAAACCGTCGAAGAGTTTTGGAAAAACGGTAAGTACATCAGTGCGTATGTAAAGGAAGCACGCCCCATACAGATCGATTACGAAGCCTGCGTGCAGCAGCGCGGAGGCTGGGATTCGCTATATCTTTCAACTTCTTACGAAGTTCTGGGCGCTGAAGGTAAATACTGCAAAGTAAGGTATTTAACACGGGATACGGATAGCATATCCTTTGGCGAGCCGGAATGGACTAATTGCCGGGTGCCGCGAAGCAAAAAGAAAAATGCTCTTACTGCTTCCGAAAATGATTTATATTGCGAAAAACCTAAATAAATAAAAGTCTCAAAAACGCCCTTTATTGACACAAAAAACATAGTATAGAAAACCGCTTTATGTGTCTTTTCTCCTTATCCATTAAAAAGCATGGTTTATCGCACAAACCAGTAAATCAAGCATTTCTCTCTTGAAAACGGATTTTGTGTCAAAAGCCGTCTCATATTCAAAATCTCAAAAAAAGTTCCTTGTTGCGAGTTTTGAGACACCGATCAATCGCGCTTCCTAAAAGTCAAAAACAATTATTTTCAGCACTACAAGATTCACGGCTCTTGCAAAGTTAGAAAACGCGGGCGCAAAGCAACCCTTCCAGACCTGTTAATGGTTTGTTCAGGTCTTTTTCTCCTTCAACCTGAGAAATGATGAAGGTTTATCAAAGAAGTTACAGCAAATTTGAGGTCTGGAAGGGTTGCCCGGCGCCCGCGCAACTTACATCAAAAATAATATTCAGGAAAACATCTGACTTTGCAAGAGCCGTACTACAAGATTATTGATAAAAGACACTATTTGAAATAGCAAATAAATTATAAAATACTGTCTTACGGTTTATTTGCGATGAAAATCTTAAATTCAAAAAGGCGGAAATTGGTTGCGGTTTTGCTCGTTTTTCCGCTTTGGTTTTTTGTTCACACTTTGTATATCGTCGCCGATGGTTTAACGGACGAAATTGGCGTTACGGATGTGGCGGTCGTTTTGGGAAACACGGTCGCGCCTGACGGACAGCCTTCGCCGAGATTAAAGGCGCGGCTTGAAAAGGCGGTCGAGCTTTATGAAAAGAAACTGGTTGGGAAGATCATTGTCAGCGGCGGTTTCGGCGTTGAAGGTTTTGAAGAAGCGGACGTGATGCGCTCATTTCTGGTCAGCCGGAATGTTCCCGAAAGCATTATCATTCTTGATCGCGGCGGCAACAATACCTACAAAACTGCGATCAATACAGAACAAATAATGCGGGCGAACAATTTCCAAAGCGTGACGATCGTTTCGCAATATTTTCACATTACGCGAACGCGGCTTGCGTTTCAAAAGGCGGGCATTGCTAACATTTATACAGCGCACGCCAATTATTTTGAATGGCGCGACGTTTATTCGATCTTGCGCGAATTTACAGGGTTTTATGCCTATTTGATTGGCGCAAAATCGTAAAATTTGCCAGTGTCAGATTGGCTCAAATACCTAACTTTTGCGTATCTACATCATATATGGTTGTTAAGCTATTATGACAAAAAGTTATTTCAAGATAGCCAAATCGCACAAAAAATGCGAAGATAATTTCCGAACGTTTTTTTACAATTCCTGTTTAAATCCTAAAAACTGTCCCCGAATTGAGAGTCGAGAGTTTAAATTTTTTTATCGGCTGGAAATATTTTATGAAAATTCTGCTATACAATCCCGATAACGGCATTACGCGCAACTTTATGCCGCATCTTTGGATGTTTCTGCTTCAGGCACTGACACCGAAAGAACACGAAGTTATTTTAATAGACGGCAATGCCAAGACAATGATACGCCCTGAACTGGTGCAGTTTTGCAAAGATGAAAACATCGGGCTGGTCGGCATCGGTTCGATGACGCGAATGGTCGCGCGGGCTTATCTGGTTGCCGATTCGCTGCGCGAGGCAGGATTTAAGGTCGTGATGGGCGGGCCGCACGTCACGGAATGCCCGGACGAAGCCTTAGGCAAAGACGGCGGAATACAACATGCCGACGCAGTTGCGCTCGGTGAAGCCGACGAAACCTGGCACTTGATCGTCGAAGATGCCGCAAACGGAACGCTGAAAGAAGTTTATCAGCCCGAAATTGACCCGAAAGGCAACGACAAAAAACCGAATCTGCAACCTTATCCGCATATCCCGTGGGAAACGCTCGATTTAGAACAATTCAGCCTTGTGCCGAAATTTTTGCGCGGAACGCTGTCAAAAATGGGTGCGGGTTGGGGCAAATTTTTCGTTGTTCCGATTGAAACCGGACGCGGTTGTCCGTACGGTTGCGAATTTTGCACCGTGACCGGATTTTTTGGCGATTCGATCCGTTTCCGTTCGAATGAAAGCGTCATTGAGGAACTTTTAAGACTCAAAAAACGCTCCAGAGAAGAAAAAGGGCAGGTCGCCGTTTTCTTTATTGACGACAATCTCGCGATCAACAAAAAGCGTCTGAAATCGCTGCTTCGCGATATTATCGCGGCCGATGCACAATTGCCGTGGGTCGCGCAGATCAGCGCGAATCTGCTGGCGGACGAAGAACTCGTTGATCTGATCGCCGACGCGGGCGGAAAATGGATCTTTATCGGAATGGAATCAATTGATCCGGCAAATATGGCGGATGTCAACAAAACCTTCTCGAAACCTGCAAACTACAAAGACGTGCTCGACGGGCTTGCAAGGCGCAATATTTTTGCGATCACTTCGTTTATTTTCGGAATGGATAACGATACGGTCGGGGTCGCGAAAAGAACCGTTGACGAGATCGAAAGCTGGGCGCCGGGACTTCCGGTTTTCGGACAACTGACGCCTTTTCCGTCAACGCCGCTTTACGACCGTCTCGAAAAAGCCGGAAGGCTTCATCGCCCGAAACACTGGCTCGAATTCGCGCCGTTCGTAATGGCGCATAATCCATTAAAAATGACAATTGACGACGCCAAGGACGAAACGTTTAACGCTTGGGCGCGGTCGTACAGTCCGGAAAGAAACTGGGAAGCGATTGATTCGATAAAAGATACGCCGATTGACGTGCGCATCAGCCACTTGGTCGCGCGGCTTTTCTTTCGCGGAATTTATTTTCCGCAGATGAGCAAATGGGCGTGGATAAAATTGCTGATTGATAACCGCAAACCGATTCTCAGTTTGACGAAAGAAGGTGTGAAAACCTGGCGAAATGCACGCAAGAACAGAAAGATCGCTTCGGAATCGGAAGTCTTGCCGACAACTTAACTCAAGTTAAAAGAATTAAAGAATTTTTGCCTGCGAAAGACACGAAAAATACGAAAAAAAGAAAATGAATTTTAATTTTTTTTCGTTTCTTTCGTGTCTTTCGCAGGCAACCTCTTCAAAGGTTTTCAGCCGTTAGCATTCGGCATTTTCAATCTCCCGAACGCATTCAAAATCTTGCCGAGTTTTTCCACCGTCAAATCGTGTGCCGCGCCGTTTGAAGCGAGAATTCCGTTGTGATTTTGGACATCGTGCAAATCATAGTGAAGTGGTGCGCCGAACAGATCGGTCATTTTTCCGCCCGCTTCTTCCAAAATGATCTGCGGCGCGCAGCTATCCCAAAACTTTGTACGCGGCGAAAAATGAATATACAGATCGGCGGTTTGACGCGCAATCAAACCGATCTTTAAGCCGACCGAGCCGCGATTGATAATGTTTCCGATATTCAAATCTTCGGAAACACGCCCCATTTTCTTACTCAGATGATTGCGGGAAACCGCGAGAGTCATCTTCGAATAATCGGTTTTTTCCGAAACCTGAAGGCTCTTTGGCGATTCACCATTTTCCACTAAAAACGCGCCTTCGCCACGTGCGGCGTAAAATAATTCGTCGTGAAAAGGCAGAAAAACAATACCCAAAACTGCTTCACTATTTTCCGTTAAACCGATCTGCACGCCAAAATCGCCGTCTTTGTTGATAAATCCTTGGGTTCCGTCAATCGGGTCGATCATCCAGACTCTTTTGCCCGAAACGCGGGTTTCGACATCGTCCAGTTCTTCTTCTGAAAGAATCGCATCGTCCGGGAAAACTTCGGCTAAACCTTCGACAATGATACGGCTCGCCGTGCGGTCGGCGATCGTCACAGGTTCGGAAAGGTTATCAACGCCGAATTTTTCTTCAACAATGATTTCGAGAGCGTAAAATTCCAAAATTCTGGTTCCGGCTTTTCGCGCCAAAGCAATGGCGGTTTCGAGTTCTTTTTTCAGCATTCAATTTAAATGTATCACAAAGGCGCATGGATATAAATTTAGGTTTTATATGGCAAATTAACGGACAAACTGATATTATTTTACGGGTAAAATTTATGCCGATTGCAAATGAAAAAAGAAGCAAAACTCGTCTTGATTTTAGAGTTTCCGTCGAAAGTAAGACAATTATCGAACAAGCCGCAAGCCTTTCGGGGCAAACGGTGAGCGATTTTGCTGTTTCGATTTTGGTGAAATCTGCTCAAGAAATTATCTTGCAAAATCAGCAAACAAAACTTTCAGAACGTGACTTTAAGATCTTCTTACAAATACTTGAAAGTGATGGCGAACCGAATGAGGCTTTGAAAAAAGCCGCTGATAATTACAAAAAAAGGTAATTGTTTAGGTCTTTGGTTTTTGGTTTTTTGGTTTTTGAAAGAAATTGCCGATTGGTATTGAACTTCTCACCAAAACGCCAATTTTTCAGACTTTTGATAAAAATTTGTCAGATTTAACTTGAATAAAACCAAAAACTAAAAACCAAAGTCCAAAGACCTAATCAGTTACAAAATATGACAAACAATCCCACCATTGAATCTTTAACAAAACATCACAATCGGGTAAATTTTGATTGTGGGGAAGAAAGTCTTAACTCTTTTTTGAAACAATTTGCACGGCAAAACGACGAGCGCGGTTTAGGTAAAACCTTTGTTGCCGCTGAAAAAGAAACGTCGGAAATCCTTGGCTATTACACTCTTTCAAGCGGTTCTGTATCATCTGAAAAAGTTCCTTAAAATCTTCCGCGCTATCCCGTTCCGGTTGTACATCTCGGACGTTTAGCCGTTGATAAAAAAGCCAAAGGTCAAGGTTTAGGCGAGACTTTGCTGTTTGATGCGTTGCGTCGGAGTTTGAAAATTGCTGACGAACTCGGAATTTATGCAGTGGAGGTTTTTGCTCTGAACGAAAACGCAAAGAGTTTTTATCTGAAATATGGTTTCACAGCTGTTCTTGATGACGAATTTCATCTTTATTTACCGATAAAAATCATCAAAAAACTCAATTTATAATTTGTGTTAAAATTTTTGTTATGGCAGAGAGTTTGGCTTTTTCAAAAACAACGGATCGAAGAAAAATTTACGAAGAGCTCGCACCGCAGGTCAGATCGTTGGTTGCGGGCGAGAGCGATCTGGTTGCAAATCTGGCGAATATCACGGCAATTCTCAAAGAAGCGTTTGGTTTCTTTTGGGTCGGATTTTATTTAAAGAAAGGAAATCAGCTTGTTTTGAATGCCTTTCAGGGAACGCTCGCTTGTACGCGAATTGATTTTGACAAAGGCGTTTGCGGACACGCCTATACTACGAAGGAGATTGTGATTGTGCCGAATGTCGAGGAGTTTTCCGGTCACATCGCTTGTTCTTTCGAATCGAAATCCGAGATCATTGTGCCGATTTTCGACCGTCAGGGCGAAGTTTTCGGCGTGTTGGACGTGGACAGCAATCGCCTTGACGATTTTTCACAAACGGACGCCGAAGGTTTGCAAGAGATCGTAAAGATCATTGAGAAAATTATTTAAATAAAGCGGACAGAATAAATTTAGGAAAAACCACTACTAGAGCAATTTTTAAGTTTTCCGGCGTTTGTAGTTCCGCCTTCAGGCGGTTTTAGTTTGAGTATTCAAATATTTAATTATTTACAAAACTTGAGTTGACGACAGTCGAAGACCGCCTCAAGGCGGAACTACAAACATTTGACGACAGTCGAAGACCGCCTCAAGGCGGAACTACAAACATTTGACGAAAAAATATGACAGAAATATTTGCAACGCCGGAAGGCACAAAAAAATACGAGGAAAGATTTCCGAACGCGGCAAGCGGGCATTTTCGCGCGGCGCAAGATTTAACGCTTTCCTCAATCGGCATCGGAACATATTTGGGGAATTACGACGCGGCGACAGATGCGAATTATGTAGAATCAATCGCAAAATTTGTCGAATCGGGCGGCAATGTGATCGACACGGCGGCGAATTACCGTTTTCAGCGCAGCGAGCGGAACATTGGTCAAGCCTTGCAAAATTTACAGGAAAAAGGTTTCTCTCGCGAAGAGGTTTTTATCTCGACCAAAGGCGGATATTTGCCTTTTGATGACGAACCGCCGAAAAACGTTCAAAGCTATTTCGAGGAAAATTTTGTAAAAAAAGGCATTGCGACATTTGACGATCTAGTCGGTGGAAGTCATTGTATGACGGCGAATTATCTGCAATCGCAGATTGACCAATCGCTCAAAAATATGAATTTGGACGCGCTCGATCTGTTTTATATACACAATCCCGAATCGCAACTCGGCGAGGTTGATAAATACACTTTTGAAGCGCGAATTGCGAAAGCGTTTGAAAAGCTCGAAGAAAATCGCACGAACGGCAAAATCAAATTTTATGGCGCGGCGACGTGGAACGGTTTCCGCGTTGCGCCTGATAACAAAGGCTATCATTCTCTCGAAAGAATGGTCGGCATTGCGAAACAGATCGGTGGCGAAGATCACGGTTTCAGATTCATCCAACTGCCCTTTAATCTGGCGATGCCGGAAGCCTATCTTTTCAAAAATCAAGCCGTCAGCGGCAAGGTTTATACAATCTTTGACGCGGTACACGAACTTGGAGTTTCAGTGATGTGCAGTGCTTCAATACTTCAAGGAAAACTCGCGCACAGCGTGCCGCTTCACATTCGCGAAATCTTGGGAAAACCGACAACCGACGCGATGACGAGCATTCAATTTGTGCGTTCAACACCGAATGTGACGACCGCGCTGGTTGGAATGAGCAATCGGGCGCACGTCGAAGAAAATATGGAATTGGCACATATTGAACCCGTTTCGCGAGAAAAGTATTTTGAACTTTTTACGGGTCAATAACAATGCTCGCAGAAATATTAAGTTCTCATGTTAACCTGAGTCTTGAGTTAAAAATTAGAAAGAAACTTGGCCGCGGATAAACGCGGATTTGACGGATTTCCGCCGATTTGTTGAAAATATTTATTAACTGATGTTACGCAAAATTGTTTTTTTAGCCTGTTTTTTAACAGGCTTTCCGCGCTTCGCGGCAGTTAGCCACGTCCATTTATGCATTAGTATCTACACAAGTCTAAAAGGCTTGTTTTCAGCCTCGAAGAGGCGAAATATAATAGCCCAATGCGGAGCGTTGGGTGGCGGACAGCAAATTTTTAAGCCCTGAAAGGGCGACATCCGCCGATTGCGCCCTTTCAGGGCTTAGTATGGCGGTGATTTTTGACCTGGCGCGATGCGCCAGGCTATCATATTGCGCCTCTTCGAGGCTGAAATCCGGTCGCAAAAACTTGTGTAGATA
>JANPDZ010000985.1:0-4621 GCA_031431735.1 Acidobacteriota bacterium
CGAGAAAAGTTAGCCGGGAAATTATTGCAAAGTTTATTTATCAGGTTTAAGATTTGAAGTATGCAAGTTTCGGAAATTTTACAACTTAGCGTCGCGGAAAGACTTCAAATTGTCGAAGACATTTGGGACAGCATCGGCAAAACTCCCGAAGAATTGTCCTTGTCCGAAGCCGAAAAACTGGAACTCGACAAACGACTTGAAAGTTACAAAGAAAATCCAAACAAAGACACAATAATATGGCACAACCAAAAAAAAGATTAAGCAAAACCGCCAAAGCGGCACTGAAAATTTTAGAAGATTCAAAACTTCTCGCAAACAATAAAACGGTCGCCGACTCAAAAGCCGACCAAACTTTCAAGGCGGCTGATTCGGCAGTCAAAACCAGCGTCGCCAATAAAAAGCGACCGAATAAGAAACGCGGTTAAAACAGCTTGGTCTGAAAGAATGTTTTTACAGATTGATTTTATCAAGAATTAGCGCAAGACTATGACCATCACGCAACGTGTAGCGCGTTTGGTCGTAGATTTAGCGCGTTCAACAGCCGCGGTGTTTTTAAGCGGTTGTCAACGTATATTAGGATTCGGGATTGAAGGAAAGATTCTACTGGGAATTTAGTGGAAACAGGCTAAGTTTTCCATAAAAGAAGAGGATTGCACTTCGGAAATTCTCAAACTTTCTGTATCCTCTCGCGACTGTTTTTAATAATTGGATTTTTCCGTTCAATCTTTCTGCCATCCCGTTACTGACCTCGTTTGTCATCGCGTTCAACACTCCTCGCAAATGATTTCCAAACATTTCGGCGACTTTTATTATTTCCGCGATTCCACTTTCTTTGACTGCCTCTTTCCAGTTCTTAAAAATCTCTTCACTTTCCTCGAAACTCGCATTTTTGAACACTGCTTTGAAATCTTCCCGCGCTTGCCACGCTCGACTCACCTCAAAATTTGCCGCTCTTATTTCTTCAAACTTGATCCGTTGTTTCTCCGTTAAATTCTCTTCATTTTACCCCACGCTATTATATCTATCGCTTTCAGCGATTTTAAGGAAAATTTAAACAGACCCTGAGATAAACTGACAGCGAGATAGAATCGTATAAATTCTATCTATCAATAAAACTTAGCCAGATGAAATGGTTGGTTAATTTTTTGAGAGCGGAAGCGTGATAGTAAAAATTGAACCTTTGCCGAGACCTTCGCTGACGGCGGTGATTTTCCCCTTGTGACCTTCTACAATTTTTCTGGCAACAGCTAAACTAAGCCCTAAACCGCCGTGTTTTCGGGTAGTTGAAGAATCCGATTGATTAAATATTTCAAAAATATTCGGTAACAATTCGGGAATGATACCTTCTCCGGTATCGGCAATTTTTAATTCCAAATGATTATTCGCTACATTTATATTGAGAGTGATTTTTCCGCCTTCGGGGGTGAATTTGATGGCATTATTCAACAAATGCAAAACCACTTTTTTAACTTTTTCCTGATCGCAACGAATATAAAATTTTTCTCCGTTAAATTCTTTGGTTAAATTTAGTTTTTGCTCAATTACATTTTCATTCGTTTCAGCTAAACATTTATCAACCAGTTCGGAAAACGAAACCTTTTGCCATTTATCGTAGTTTTGAACCGAGGTTTGGTTAGCAAAATCAATCATATCTTCAACCAAATTTACCTGAGAACGAAGATTTTTATTTATTTTACCTATGGCTCGAACTTTAGTTTCTTTGGTCAGCGAATCAGACTTTAAAATGTTGACCCAGCCACTAATTGAATTGAGCGGAGTTCGCATTTCGTGGGAAACAATTGAGATAAATTCATCTTTTACTTTGTTTGATTTTTCAGCAATTTCGCGGGCTTCCTGTTCGCTTTCCAAGAGTTTTTGGACTTCCGTTTCGGATTGAGCCAAATCTTTGGCAATCTTGCCAAGTTTTAGATTGGTTTGCGATTGAGACAAACTCAAAAAGAATAAAATGACGCTGGTGGTCAGCCCCAACAGAAAAATTATCGGTGTCCACCAAGTCAGAGATTGAGTCTTGAATGTTGTTGAAGGCGTGTAAGTAATGATCCATTTTCTTCCGCCAACCTCAATTTCGTTTTGGGCTGTTATGTCAGAATTTGTCACAGTCTCGTTTTCATTTCCTACGCCTAAAAGATTGTTTTCGTTAATGCTATTGTCATAAATTTTGAAAGAAACTGTGTTTATTTTACTTTCATTAACTACATCTTTAATAAATTCAAACGCCCGAAAAGGACTGTAAATATAACCATCTATTTGTTTTCGTCTTTCGTCCACCGTTTCGGGAAGTTTGTCGCCTTGATAGATGGGAAGATAAATCAAAAACCCGGGTTGTAGTTGAGATCCGCTATCCTGAACCAAAACAACTTTTCCCGATATTGCATAGACACCGGTATCTCTGGCTATATCCAACGCCATCTTTCTGATTGGTTCACTAGACATATCAAAGCCGAGAGCTTTTTCATTTCTCTCATCAAAAGGCTCAATGTAGATAATTGAATGGTAATCCTTTCGTGGAGTTTCCGGCGTAATAGTGAAATTAAGAAAGCCTTCGCTTCTCATTCGGTTTTCTAAAGCATCTTTTTCCTGATCGGTAAAAACTTTAGAAAAGCCGATTGCTTGCACGCTTGGATAAAATGTTTCTAGCCTTAAACTTCCTACAAATTCCTTAAATCTGACTTTATTTATATTGTCTGAGGCACTAATATACCCTCTTCCTGCTCTAAGTAAAGCAATATAAGTACCTAATCGGCTTCCAATAGTTGTCTGAATCTTTAAAACATCATTATTAAAACGCACCTCATCAATCTTGTTTGAGTTTAAATAGAAAAAATAAGTAACCGTAATGGTGATAACAATTGAAATAGTAAAGACAAAATAGGGTATCTTGAGGCTGGATTTATTACTTATATTGCCTAAATAATTGTCTCTTAATTTACGAATACTATTTTTCATTACTTAATTTTCAACTTTTTTACTTTAACCAATCAAATCATTAGCAATAAGTATGCCACAAAAGTTGGTAATAATTTTCGTTAAATTTAGCTTATTAGGCGATTTAGGCAAATTTCAAACCTCAGAATGTATTAAATTATTACATCTCGTCATCAAATCAATGCAAAACACATCTCCATCAAGTATTAAATTATCAATTAAAATTCTAAATATGTGCAAATACAACATTTTAGAGTTGTGGCATACAGTTTGATAGATTGCACTACAGAAATAGCAATATAGTTTCGAGAAGTAAAAAAGATTAGATAGTGAATAAAAGACAGGGAGATTTTATATGACGGAAAGAGAAGGTTTTGCATCAAATTTTGTATGAGCTTTAGCCTTTGTAGTAGTCGTTGCCATCATCATGGGCGGTTTATATTACAGCGGTTTTCTGGGCGGAACAAAGAAACAAAACATTGATGTCGAGATTAAAGTTCCGTCAACTTCAAATAGATAAACGAAATAACTATTTAAGGCTTTTGTCACCAACTTATAGCATCTTTGTATCACTTGAAAAACAAAAAATTAGAGCTACTCAAAGTAGTTTGATACTTTTTCAACGGAGAATGAGTCTTAGATTTCGCAGTAATCTTAATTTCATTGTCTGCTTTTATTTTCAATAATTTCCTTTGAAAATTATTGTGAGAAAACCATTTTAATTATTAATCAGAGAGAAAGATTATGGATTCAATAAATTACACAAATAACCTAATTCAGAATAAACTTCTAGCGGCACTCTCGGCTGATGAATTTACACGGCTAAAACCACATTTAGAGATGGTTTCGTTGCATCTGGGCGAAGTCATTTACGAATCGGGTGAGCAACTTGAATACGTCTATTTTCCAAAGACCGCAATTATTTCTTTATTATACATTATGGAAAATGGCTCAGTTGCTGAAATAGGTTTGACCGGAAATGATGGTTTAGTCGGGATTCCACTTTTTATGGGTGGTCAGACCTCGCTCAATCGGGCAGTTGTGACCATTGCGGGGAAGGCTTTCAGATTGCGGGCAAAAGCGTTGAAAGAAGAATTCAATCTGCATGGCATTTTTCAAAGAATTCTCTTGCGCTATACCCAATATTTTATGACTCAGATTTCACAAACGGCTGTCTGTAATCGTCTGCATTTGGTCGAACAACAACTTTGCCGGTGGTTGCTCAATAATCATGACCTTTTGCAAACCAATAAACTAATCATAACTCACGAACTGATTGCCAATACACTTGGAGTTCGACGCGAAGCAGTTTCAATCGCCGCTGCCCACTTAAAAAATAAACAACTGATTCGATATGTGCGTGGAACGATTATAATCCTTGACCGTAAAGGCTTGGAACGCAACGCCTGTGAATGTTACAAAGTGGTCAAAGATGAATACCACCGTCTGCTCGGTCAACCTATTTCAAAGAGCCCGGTCATCAACAACTATCGGATTCCGGTCCGTTTTGAAAATCAAAGGACACAACAGATTTACTCGACTTTAGACAAATTTTCGGATTAATCCAAAACTGTAAGTGTCTTAAACATTGAATTTATGACAATCAAGAGAAAAAACTGGGAATTAAATGAGGGTAGTGGTCAAATTTACCACCCCAACTACCTGCATTTAATTC
>JANPDZ010000986.1:0-11230 GCA_031431735.1 Acidobacteriota bacterium
CAACAATCAACAAAGTGAGTTCCGCGTTTGTTGGTCTTTTTTCGGTTTTTGCTTTTTCAGCGAAATCAAATCCGCCGGTCACAAAAATAATTGATGATAAACTGACGTGGAAATTAAAAGGCTGAAACATCTGCGCCTCCGTGCTGATTTGAGGGAGAAAAGGCTTTTTTTCTCTCGTCAAAAACTCATCCGAGAAAAGGCGTAAAACTGCAAAATCTGCAAATACGTCGCATTAAAATTTAAACAAGCTATGTCTTTCGTTATGCGCTTCTAAGGAATGCTTGTCAAGTCGTCAATTACGAGAAAGGTAATGTGTCAGTAAAAAGTTATTTTCAAAGAAAACTAAGGCTTAATGACTGGAGCGCGAGCATCCTTGCTTGCCATGAGCGTTGCTTCAACGCGAAAAAGCCTTGTTAATACGCTTTACTGTTAAAAACTGTGCATTGGCATCAATAAACTTTTTGCAGTAAAGCGTATAAATTCGACGTTACGAGTCTTACAAACGCCATTTTCGCGCCCTGCGCTCATGGCAAGCAAGGATGCTCGCGCTCCAGTCTTAAAGTTTTCGATTACAGCGAGAATAACTTATCACTGACGCATTACCGAGAAAGGCAGCACCTCAGACGCTTTCCAACTAGAAATTGCGCATTAGGAGTTAAGGTCAGTAGAGTCGGCGTGAGCCGATGTGTATGTTGCCATATAGTGAAAAGATGTATCGGCTCACGCCGACGCTACTGACTTACTGCACAGTTTGTAATTGAAAAAGGCATCAGTAATAAATTATGGCTGGAGCGCAGGTCGTCCCCTCTAATGTCAAAGTAAAAAAGGCGGTCACTCGACCGCCTCAAAACAAAACTTCCAATTCAAAATAAAACTTAAAAATCAAGCCTGATACCAAGTTGGAATTCGCGGTTGTAAGTGGAATTAGAAGTGAACGACGGCGAACCCGAAATAAATGTTCGCGGCGTGCCGAAGTTTGTCGCGGCAGCCGATAACCGATTGGGTCCCGTACTAAAAGCATACAGCGTATTGTTGACGCTCTGCACATTTGCACGGTTGAAAAGGTTAAAACCTTCTGCAAAAAGCGATAAACGAGTGCGTTCGCCGAAACGAATAACTCGGCCGACGCGCAGATCAACGATCCATGATGCCGGAGTTGAAAATTGATTCCGCCGCGTTCCAGGAACACGGTCGGTCGAAGTAATTCCGTCAGCGTTCGGATCGCCCGAGACCAGCGCGGAATATGCAAAACCCGATTGCGCGGTGAAAATTCCGGTAAAGATATAATCGCTCAAAAGTGCGCGAACGATCTTGTTTTCGCTGTATTTGAAAGTTCCCGTTTCATAAACCGGACTGAAAAGAAAGCGATGCCGCACATCCAGATCCGAACGTCCGTATTCACCTGACAGATCGAATTGATTTTCGGCGATCTTCGCATCGTCGCCGCCGCCCGGAACGACCGAAGTTTGATCCGGTTTGTCGTCCTTCGCGTTTGAAAACGTGTAGTTCATATTAAACTGCCAACGATTTGCCAGCCGTCGATTGAATTCAAACGTCAAAGCCTGATAGAAAGATTTCGCCGTGCTTTCAAACAAGCTGATGCGTTGGAAAGTCGTGATCGGACGCGGATTTGAAAATCGCTGAAACGTAAATGATTCACCGCTCGGCGTGGCGGCGATAGTCGCGACCGGCGCACTTAAGTTCGCGTTGCGCGTTCGCGATAAATCTTGCCCGCGAAACATCGTGTATTGCACCGAAAACGTCGTATTTTTGAAAACTTCGCGTTCAAACTGCAGGCGTGCCTGATGCGTGAACGGCTGTCTGTAATTTTGGTTGAACAGATAAAGATTCGGCGTTACTGCCGCGACACTGGTCGGAACGGTTGTGAAAACATTCGGATAAGTCGGACAAGTTCCCGCCGGTGCGGTCGCGCAGTTGATGTCAATGGCGACAACCTGGATGCCGTTTTGCGAATGCGCCGTGCCGGTCATGATCGCCGTCGTCCGGGCGAAAAACATTCCATAACCGCCACGCAGAACCGTTTTCTCGTTAAAGGCATAGCTGATGCCGAAACGCGGCGCGAGATTGTTTTTGTCCTTCGGCTGAAAGCTCGTGTCAAATCCGGCGGCGACGAGCGCGGCATTCGGATTTTGAATCGGCGGTTTGGCAATCGTTTGATAATCGTAACGCACCCCGAGATTGAGCGTCACTTTCGGCGAAACGCGCCAATCGTCCTGGATGAAAAATCCGTATTCCGAGTTGTTCGGATTGGTCGTCCCGCCGGTCGTTCCCGTTCCCGCAAAACTCTGGCGATAGCGCGAAGGAATTCCCGCCGCTAAATTCGCATAGCTTGTAAAAGTGTAAGAACCGCCGAAAAGTCCGGGGAAAAAGTTGAAAATTCTGTCAAATAACAAATCAACGCCATATTTAAAGGTGTGATTTCCGATCAGAAAAGTTTGACTGTTGATAAATTGATAGCGCGTAATGGTCGTTTCGCGCGGGCTGAAACTGTTGCGCCCGAAGCTGAAAGTTCCGTCGTTGATGCCGCCGGCGTTTGCCGTCACCGAAACTTCCGGCGCGGTGGAATTTGCCAAACCCGGTTCACGGTCGCGTGAATACTGGAATCGAAATTCGTTAAACCAGTTTGGCGTGATCGTGTGCGTCCAGTTTGATGTCAGTGCCGATGTTTTGACGTTGCTGTTGCCGGTGTGTTCTGCCGCCGACAAGGTGCCGGAATTTTCGAGATTCGTGCCCGTAAAATTCTGTTGGTTAAAACGCACCCAAACCTGATTTTTTTCGTCAATATTGAAATCAAACTTAACCAAAAACGTATCTTGTTTGCGGTCAATATTGTAGGATGCAACTTTCGGTCCGAGCAGTGTTTGAATGCTTGCCGGTGCAAACGGTAACGAGCGGACAACAACCGGATTCGGTAAATTAGAGCGTTGACCTTCATACGCGCCGAAGAAAAAGATCTTGTCTTTTTTGATCGGACCACCGATCGTTCCGCCGAATTGATTGATCTGCCCGGCGGGGCGCGAACGTCCGGCGGCGACTAAAACAGGACTTCGTGCGTTGAGCGATTCATCGCGGAAATATTCAAACGCGCTGCCCGTCAAACGATTCGTTCCCGATTTGGTGACGACGTTGATGACCGCTCCGGCGGCGCGTCCGAATTCCGCCGAAAAACCATTTTGGTTGACCTGAAATTCCTTGACCGTATCAATCGAAAATTGTGACGGCGCGCGTCCCGAACCGATGCGTCCCGAAGATTGTCCGAAAAACGTGTTGTCCGAACTCGTGCCGTCGATCTGAATGCTGTTGAGCGTTCCTTTTTGACCGCCGACCGCCAAATCACCCGAACGAGTCGGGTCACGAACGATGCCCGGCGTCAGTGTTGCAAAATCTAAAAAGTTACGTCCGTTGGTCGGCAGATTGAGCACGCGGCGTTCGTCAACCGTCGAAGAAATTGAAGTCCGCGTCGTTTCAATCGTCGCACCATCGGCCTGAACGTCAACCACGGTCGTTCCCGAACCGACGCTCAAAGTAATTTCGAGCGACGTTCGACCGCCGACATTCACGGTGACATTGTCATACGTCGCGGGTTGAAAACCAGAGGCGGCTTTCGCTTCGACTTTGTATCTGCCCGGCGGCAGCAGCACGAAAACAAAATTGCCTTCCGCGTCCGCCATGCCGGTTTTGCCAAAACCCGTGTCTTTATTGGTCGCCGATACATTGACGTTCGGCACGACCGCGCCGTTCGGGTCAAGCACCCGACCTTCGATGTTGCCCGTCGTCGCCTGCGATTGTGCAAACGCATTTGCCGCCAGCAATAACATCACGAATAAAAAGGGTATAATTTTTCGCATCATAAATTCCTCTATTTGTTTTACAAAAAGCTTTGTTTGTTAGTGTGAAATTAACTTAGGATAATATGACAGGACCGGTGAAAAGGCAAAAGAAAAAGTCAAGTAATTAAGAGTTAAAAATTAAAAATTATCAAGATTTCGACTCGTAAATCACAATCGTTTCGATTTCTTGGCTATTTTTAATTTTTAATTTTTAATTTTTAACTTTTAATTACTTCCCTCGATCCAAGTTTCGCCGTCCGCATAAACCTCTTTTTTCCAGATCGGGACCGTTCGTTTAAGTTCTTTGATGAGCCATTCGCACGCTTCAAATGCAGCGCGGCGATGCGGCGCGGCGATTGAGATAACAACGCTCGTTTCGCCGATCTCGAGTTTTCCTAGCCGATGGACGATGCCGACGTTTTCGATCTCGAACTTTTCGCGCGCCTGTCCGATCAGCTTTTCCATCTCTTTGAGAGCCATCGGTTCGTAGGCTTCGTAAACAAGATATTCGGTTTCGCGCTCCCGTGTAAATTGGCGGACAAACCCGTCGAGCGTGACGATCGCGCCGCAACTCGCGGGAACAACACGCCGCGCAATCGCGCCGACGTCCAAAGATTCGGTTGTAAGTTCAACAAAATCAGTTCGATTTGAGATTTCTTTTTCCGTCATTTCAACTGTCGCGCTCAACCTTAGTGATGTCGCGCTCAACCTTAGTGATGTCGCTTGTGTCGAGGTGAAAAACAACCTCGATACAAGCAGTTCGCACGAAGCGCGCTCACAATCAGCTTTCAATCTAATGCTAAGCAGGTGAGCAAAAGTAATCAAGCATTTTGCTTCGTTCAGAGTCCAAACTTTAGTTTGAATTTCCGCCGCGCTTCGCTGGCGGAAACACGGCTTGTGCGTGGACTCTGAACGAAGAGCAAAATGTCGCAAAACTTATGCTCACCTGCTTAAAGATTCACCCGCCCGAAACCGCCGTGAAAACGGCTAATTCGTCGCCGTCGTTTATTTGCTCATCGCCGGCGGCGTATTCCTGATTGACCGCGAAAAGCAACTTATGCCGCGCGAGTTGCGGAAACTTTTCGACGATTTCGCTAAACGCATCGGCGGTTTTCGCATCAGCGGGAAAATCAATCCCGATTTCCCGTGTCCCGGTCGCATCTGCCGTCGCGCCGAAAAATAAAACCTGAACTCTCATAAATATAACTGAAAACTCAACCAGTTTTTCCCGCTACTCGCTTAATCAAAACCGGAACCCGATTCCCACGCTGAATTGAAAATTATGTTTGGTTTCCGGCGGTCGTTCCACAAACGGTTGAGAGAGAACAAAACTCTCTCGCCGGTAAATGCCGTAGCGAATTATAGTGTCGCCCAAATCAAGACGCGTGACGATTCGGCGCGACGCGTAAAACTCGACCACGCCGCCGACATCGGTCGAGAAATAATTTTCCTTTCCGATACGAAAATCACCGACGGTATATTGCTGGTTATTGAATGTAATCGTTCTTGTTCCTGTCTGTTGGCTCGCTTCCGAAAAGCGGACAAAACCGGGACGAACCTTACCGAAAACACCGAACTTCGAGAAACGCTTTCCAACTTTAACGCCAAACTGAGCTTGAAAAATTGCTCCGCCGGGAACCGACAAATCGCGGGGTTTGTCACTTTTAGGAAAGAAATTCCCTTCTGCTTCGAGAGCTATGTTGTTCGTCACATTGTATGTAAATCTGCCGCCGAAGCCGACTTTGGTCTCGCGAAAGAAATCATCGGAAAATGCCGTCGGAGATGAAACAAGCGGAGTCGGCTTATTCCGCGAAAGCAGGGAAAACTGACCGCCGACCTCAAATTTAGGCACATCTTCCTGCTGGGCTTTGAGCGGCGCAGTCAGCGTCAAAGTTAAGAGAACGGCAATTACATATAAAGAGAAAAACGCAGGCATCTTAAGGTTGAATACAGTTTGTAAAACGATAAATTTTAATTTACTGAACATAAGATTTAACTCCTAAACAACCATTCCTCCGGCGAATTAAAAACACTTACGCCTTAATTTCCCGTCCGCAATTCACGCTTGAGGATCTTGCCCGTCGCGCCGATCGGCAAGGCGTCGCAAAATTCGACGAGGCGCGGATATTTGTTCGCCGCAAACTGCTCGCGGCACCACGCGATAAATTCTTCTTCCGCCAGTTCCACATCCTTTTTCAGCACGACATATGCTTTAACTTCTTCACCCATTTTTTCGTGCGGAACGCCGATCACGGCGACCAGTGAAATGGCGTGGTGCGTGATAATTACTTCTTCAAGCTCACGCGGATAAACGTTGTAGCCGCCGCGCAGAATCATATCTTTTTTGCGGTCAACGATCGAAAGATAGCCTTCTTCGTCCATAATGCCGATGTCGCCCGAATGAAACCAGCCGCCGCGAAAAGCTTCGGCGGTCGCTTCGGGACGTTTGTAATAACCTTTCATGACGTTACTGCCGCGAATGACGATCTCGCCGCGTTCGCCGCGTTTTACTTCGTTGTCGTCATCGTCAACGCATTTGACTTCAACGCCCATGATCGGCTGTCCGACCGATCCTGCTTTTGACGGACGCTCGAAATGATTAAAGGTCGCGAGCGGCGAAGTTTCCGACAATCCGTAGCCTTCCAAAACGCGGACGCCGAATTTATTCTCGAACTCCTTCATGACCTCGACCGGCATCGGCGCGCCGCCCGACGTGCAGACCTTCAAAAATTTTGAAACGCGGCTCACATCAAAGCCCGTTTCTTCGGCGTATTTGAGAATTGCCCAATACATCGTCGGCACGCCGACCCAGAAATTCACTTCTTCGCGTTCGATCGTTTCAAGCGTCGTCTGCGGATCGAATCGCGGCAGCAGAACAACGCGGTTTCCGGCATACATCGCCGTATTCATCTGGACGGTTTGCCCGGTCGTATGAAAAAGCGGGAGCGTGATCAGAGAAGTTTTCTGTTTGCCGTCGGTAAAATCCATGACGGGCAAATGTAGCAAATAGGTTGTTGCGGCATTTGAATAAATATTGAAATGTGTTAATTCCGCACCTTTGGGCTGTCCGGTCGTGCCGGAAGTGTAAAGAATCGCGGCGGTATCATTCAGTTTTGTCGGATAACTCTCGAACGTTTCGGCTTTATCAAATGTCACCTGCGTTAAGGTTTTATGCTCGGGCAAAGGACTCGGCGCGGTCAGATCGGCGGTCATCACGATCAGGTGTTCGCACGAATCAACCTTGTCAAAACCTTCCTTGACGGCTTCGAGCAGCGGCAATTCGGGCGAACCTTCAAAGCAGAAAACGGCTTTCGCGTCGGAATCGCGCAGGTGATATTCGACCTCGCGCCCTTTGAACAAAATACACAGTGGCACGACCGCTGCGCCGGTTTTCAGGATGCCGTAATAGACAACGGGAAAAAACGGCAGATTCGGACACGCGAGCGCAACCTTATCACCGTAGCCGATGCCCATTTCCGTCAGCGCATTTGCCACGCGGTTTGATAGAGCGTTGAGTTGCCCGTAAGTCAAACGCGTTTTGTTCCAAACGATCGCTTCCCTTTCGGGCGTCAGACCGGCGTAATGCTCGACCATCGAAGCTAAATTTAATTTTGTTGCACTTTCCATTTTCACTATTATTTCTAAATTTCAAATAAAATCATTTTGACGCGAGCCGCAGCTAACATCCAATGGCATTAAGTTAAGCAAAAATCGTAAAACAGGCTGTTAGCCTGTTTTCCCGGCTTTCCTTTATTATCAACAGGTTAGCGGCGCGAACTTAAAACAGGCTAACAGCCTGTTTTACAATTGATGCCCAATTTTTGCTTAACTTAATGCCATTGAGCTAACATCCCCGTTCGTTACAGTAATAAAGACCAAAAAATGTCAAAAGAATCGTGACGGGCACGGCGATTCCGACGGCGATGGCGATTTTAGCGGTGGTCGAAAGATTATTGCGGCTTACATTTTTGACCTGCGCGTAGTCAACTTTGGTCGTCGCGCCTGTTTTCTTGTCGGTCACGGTAAATGAATCATCCTCAATCGCGCTGATGTAACCCTTGATCTTGGTTTGATTGCGCAGACTGACTTTGACCTTGGACTTTTCGCCCGTGCCGTATTTAGCAATTTTGGTCTTGATCTTTTGGATTTTTTTAGCATCTTTATCGCTTTGCGTCTGCGCAAAGACCATTCTGCCACCGGCAAAATTAAAGACCAGCACGATTAATGACAACACTAAATATTTCTTTAACATAGTTCTCCTTTTTCTAATTTGAGTTAAATTTTATGAAATTCTTCGCGACTTTCAGTCATCAGAAAAATTTTGCTTTGATGAAGGCAACCGTTTCTAACTGCGCCGGATTCCGCGCCGCCGATTTCGACTGATTGACTCCACGTCAGTAATGCCTCAATAAAAAGTTAGATCTGCCCACGCGCACACACGAAAGGCACGAAAAAAAATCAACTTTTGTTTTTTTTTAGTTTATGCGCGTGTGTGCGCGTGGGCAATAAATCTTTCTTTAACTTTTTACTGACGCATTACCCACGTCAATCAATATACCTTTCTTTTGCAAATCCTGCCAAATCGCCAAACTCCGCTTCAAATAATCTTCCGCTTCGCGGCAACGATTCAGATGCAAACTTTTTATCTTATTTCTCTATATGGCGACCATTTAAGTTCCAAAGCATATCCGCAATCCCAAATCCCAAATCCCAAATCAAACCGTCATTCCGCCGTCAACCGCGATCGTCTGTCCCGTGATGTAGCTCGAAGCATCGCTTGCCAGAAAGACCGTAATGCCTTTGAGTTCGCCGCTCTCACCGACACGCGGAATGACGTTGGTTTCCTGAATTGAACGCTCATAAATGTCAATCACCCGGTCAGCCAAACGCGAGTGAAAAAATCCGGGCGCGATCGCATTAACGCGAATTCCTTTGCGTCCCCAGCTCGCCGCGAGTTCGCGTGTTAGTCCGATCAAACCGGCTTTACTTGCCACATAACCCGCGTAAAACGGACCGTTTGCCGAAGATGTCAAACCCGCGATCGAAGCGATATTGATGATCGAACCGCTATTTTGCTTGAGCATTTCTCGCCCGACGGCTTGCGCCATCAGAAAACAACCCGTCAGATTAACATCAATCACTTTTTGCCACTGCTCAAGCGTCATCTCTTCGGGCATCGCTCCCCACGAAATTCCGGCGTTGTTGATCAAAATATCAACTTTGCCGAATTTGGCAATTGTTTCGTCAACCGTCTGCTGCACATCTTCGGCTTTTGAAACATCGCACGCTTTTCCTTCCGCCTGAAAACCTTTTGCCCGAAACTCTTCAACCGTTTGATCTAGCCATTCCTCGCGCCGCGCACAGAGCATCAAGCTCGCTCCGGCTTCTGCCAATCCTTCCGCCATTTCGACGCCGATTCCGCGGCTTCCGCCCGTCACAATCGCCACTTTTCCCGTCAGATCAAACAATTCTTTAATGTGTTTTGCCATAATGTTTGTAATATTTTAACGCAAAGAGGCAAAGACGCGAAAGGCGCAAAGAACAAATAAAATTTCTCAATTAATAATTTTGTCTTAAAAATCTTTGCGTCTTTGCGTCTTTGCCTCTTTGCGTTAAATTATTTGTATGAGTAATAAGACACAAAAAGAGCTCGCGTTTTTGCGGGATCTGTATATTGATGAAGGATGGACACTGCGGTTCACCGATCTGGTTGACAAGCATATCGGCTTTGCCAAAGAAGAAAAGCTCCTTTATATCAACGCCGGAACGGGCAATCACGCGCTTGCCCTCAGCAAAAAACTCGGGCGCGGCGCAAAGTTTTCGGCGATCAGCGAAAACAAAGATATTTTGACAATTGCCCGCGACAAAGCCGCCGCCGTGAGAGCGAATATTGATTTTTCGATGAATCGTTTCGACGACGAAACCTTTAGCGCGGTCATTGCCGACGCAAGTTTTGTGCGTCCCGATGAGTTGCAAAATTTTGTTTCGGAAGCCGCCCGCGTCGTCGAAACCGCCGGCAAGGTCGTTTTCTTCACCGTTACTTCGGGCAGTTTTGGTGAAGTTTTTTCGCTGCTCTGGGAAGTTTTCTTTAACGAAAATTTAGCCGACAACGGCGCGGTCACTGAACAACTTATCAGCGAATTGCCGACGATCTCACGGATCGAGGAAATCGCAAAAAATGCCGGGCTCGAAAATGTCGAAACGCACACGCAAAACGAATTATTCGATTACAAAGACGGCAAGGAATTTATCAATGCGCCGCTGATCGCCGATTTTCTACTGCCCGTCTGGTTCAAATCTTTGAATAAAAAAGAGCAAACGATCGCGCGAAAAAAACTTGCCGCGCTGATTGATGCCGAAGATGTCGCGCTGACATTTTGCTTTTCGGTCAAGGCAACGCTTGTTTTCGGTGAAAAAAAATAAACACGATAGCACGCAGAGGCGAAAAGTTCTTTTATACATTCACTTAACTTGAGTATTGAGTTGAAATCAAAGAAGAAATGGGATGCCGATGTTCACCGATTATGCGAATGAGCGCGGATTTTTTTATCTAAAGCCGAGCTAACAATCAACTCAAATTTTAGAATCACCACATTTGTGAAAAATAATGCTATAATTTCTTTTCTACCCAGCCAGAATTCCCTTGGAATCAAATTTAAAAGTAAATGAATCATCAAATTTTTCGAGAATACGACATTCGCGGATTGGTCGGAACGGATTTAACCGAAGAAACCGTCGGCATTTTAGCCAGAGCAGTTGGCACTTATTTCGCCGAACAAGACGTGAAAACCGTCAGTTTAGGCTACGACGCGCGGGAAAGTTCGCCTGTTTTCTGTCAAATATTTACCGAAGAGTTGAACCGGACAGGTTTAAATGTCCTCGATCTCGGAATGATTCCGACCCCACTTTTGTATTTCACGCTGTTTACCGAGCAGGTAGAAGCGGGCGTAATGATTACCGGCTCGCACAATCCGGCGGAATTTAACGGCTTCAAACTTTGTCTGGATAAATCAACTCTGCACGGCGCACAAATTCAGGCAATCAAGAAAATCGCTTTGTCCGGTGCTTTTGCCGAAGGCGGCGGCACGGTGTCGAAAAAAGATATTTCGGCTGATTATCTGGATTTTGTGACGGAAAACATCAGTTTGGGCAAAAGAAAATTGAAAGTGGTAGTTGATGCGGGCAACGGCATCGGTGGGATTATCGGCGCGCCGCTTTATCAACAATTCGGTTTTGAAACAATTGAATTATTTATCGAACCCGACAGCCGTTTCCCGAATCATCATCCTGACCCGACGGTGGCGGAAAATTTACGCGATGCCGTTAAAGCAGTTCGGGAAAACCGAGCCGATTTAGCGATTGCTTTCGACGGTGACGGA
>JANPDZ010000987.1:0-4333 GCA_031431735.1 Acidobacteriota bacterium
CTATAACGCGGCGGAGAGCGGTATTCAATCGGCAATCAATGTTTTGCGCGGAAACACCGTTCCGAGCGTTTTGCTCGATGGGTCTAAACCGGCGACCGATCCGGTCAATCAAATAAATTTTCGTAAAGCAGTCACGCTTTCATCGTCCAATCTGGCAGGCGAAACTACGAGTTCAGCGCGTCTTTCGCGTTGGATGAACTACAATTACACACCGAGCGGCGCAACGACGGCTGACCGCATCACGCTCAATTCAGACTATAACCCGAGAACCGGCTATGCTTTTGCCGTGAAAGTCACTGACCCGGACAATACGGGCAATATAGTATCGTTTAACACGCAAGCCAAGTTCTATGATGCGAGAGATACGACTTGGAAATCGTCAATCACCTACGGCACCAGCCCGAATACCGTGACGATTTCATATACGTCGTATTCGATAGAGAATCTTAATGTTTCAAGTGGTTCGGCAAACACCAATTACGGAAGTTTTCAGATTTCTACCGCCGGCACGGGCGCGAGCTTTGCCGACGACATACGCTTTGAGATTGTTGTTAATATGACTGCGCCTTTTACAATATCGAGAGGACTTCGCGGTTTTATCAAAGCCGGTTCAATTACTTCTGCATCGGTCGGAACTGTGAGGTTTGATTTCGATTCCGGAGTTTCTCAACTTATGGGAAGCACCATCACATTGAATGCAGATCCGTTGACTCCAAATGCGCCAAATGTGAGCGGCGGCGTCACGGTGATCGGCGGAAGTATGTCGCAAACCGAACCGTTTCGGGTTGTCATTACCGCAACCGGATACGGACCGCGCGGTGCAAAAAAGATTCTCGAAGCGACAGTTCAGAAAAATTTCTTTAATGGTATGACCGCGCCGGCGACATTGATGTTGGTTGGTCCGGCGACAGGAGCCATTTTTGAACCCGGCAGTTCAACTGTCACCGAATATTCCGGCGACGATGTGGCTTCAAACGTGATAATTCCGGCAATCGGAACAACCAATGATCCAAATTTAGCGCTTGTGATGGACAAAGTGTACACCGGACCGCCGCACCCGTTCAACGGCACTGTTATCGGAACACCCGCCAATGTCGCACCGGAACTGCCTTTTTGGCTGCAAAACTCGACGAACCTGAACGGGACAATACAGTCACTTAAATTAACGGCGACCGCTTCGGGGCGTTATTACGCCAGTGGCGTAACGCCGCCAAATATTGGCGACAACGCCACCGCCAGAGGCATTACATACGTTGACGGGGATTTAGAATTGACCGGCAGCGGCGGCGGACTTCTGATCGTCACCGGAAAATTGACATTACTCGGAAATTTCAGCTTTAACGGTTTGATTATCGTCACAGGCGCCGCCGGAGTTGACCGACGGGGCGGCGGCACCGGAACTTTACAGGGAAACATTGTCGTTGCGCCCTACAATCCGGCGAATGTCAACGCGGGTTTTCTTCCGCCGATCTACGACCTTTCCGGCGGCGGAAATTCCGGCGTCGTTTATAACTCCAGCAGTGTTTCCAACGGAATGGTCGCGGTCAGTAACTTTATCTTGGGAGTTGCCGAAAAATAAGCAGAATTACAACGGGGAATTACCGATTCTGACCAATCGGTAATTCAAAGCTTTTTGAAATTAAAAGTAAATTACGTAGGCCTTGGGGCTTTGGTTTTGGGTTTTGGTTTTTATTCAAATTAAATCCGATAGAATCAATGATCTGAAAAATTGATGGTTTAGTGATACATTCATCGCCAATCGGCTCTTTCATTCAAAAACCAAAAACCAAAAACCAAAAACCAAAAATCTATACAATTACACTTAAAATAAATTCTCTACTCTTTTGCACTCAATATGAACTCTAAAATATTTATTTTTCTTTTGTTTGCCGTGGTATTGTCGGCAATGTCGTCAGCTTGCACGACGGTTGAAAGCAGCCCTCAAAAAGAGGTTGTGTTTGACGATCGCGGCAAGACATCGGGCAAAGAAATCTTTATCAGCGATTCTGATTTTCAAAAAGAACCGACACAAATTTTCACTTCAAAAGAAGCCAAGAAGGAAGACAAGAGAATGTTGGCTGATAAATCGGAAGTTGAAACATTGATTGACGGTTTTGGCAACAAGACCGAAACCCGCTATTTTAAGGATAATCCGCGTCTGCGATTTATCATTCTCAGAACTTCGGTTGACGGAACAAAAGTAGTGACAGTTTATGGTTACGGAAAAGACACTCAAACATTCAATGATTTGGGCGACAAAGCCTTGACTGCGTCGGGCGACGAGATTGCCAATGCCGCCAAATTAACTCAGACGCGCAGTTATGTGATAACCCCCAATTTTACGAAGAAGGTGAAATCTGACACGCCGACGCTTGAACCGCTTCCGAGTTCGACATTTCCAATCAAGCCGCCGCAACCGATCGAGCAGCCAAAAGCAATAGTCGAAACAGAATCGAGCAATAATAGCGAAATCCCTGCCAAACAACCAAGTCAGAATTAGTAAAACCAGATCGGCAATGAGAAAAAGTAGCGGTCTTTGCCCGCTTCTTTTTTGATTAATTTTAGAGCAATGGACTTGAATTAACAATTCAATCTGTTTATCTCAATTTAAAGTAATGCGTCAGTAATAAGTTATTTTCAAAGAAAACTAAGGCTTAAAGACTGGAGCGCAAGGCATCCTTGCTTGCCATGAGCGCAGAGCGCGAAAACGGCGTTTGTGAGCCATATGCCGTCGAATTTAACAAGGCTTTTTCGCGTTGAAGCAACGCTCATGGCAAGCAAGAATGCTCGCGCTCCAGTCTTAAAATTTTCAATCACTGCGAGAATAACTTATTACTGACGCATTATTATTCAACAAAAGCGAGTTCGATTATTCGGACTCGCCTATTTATTTTGGAGAGAATTGCCTAAACTAGAACTTTTGAAATTTGTGAATTATGACGAAACCTCCGGAAAAAATTATCGAACTTGCCAAAATCATTGATGCACGCGGCGGACGCGCGATGCTGGTCGGCGGATGTGTGCGCGATGATTTAATGGGCATTGAGCCAAAAGATTGGGATTTGGAAATTTACGGCATCGAATCCGTCGAACTTCGCGAGATCTTGAATAACTTCGGCGAGGTCAATGCCGTCGGCGAAGCCTTTACGGTTTACAAGATCGGGCAGGATCTGGACGTTGCCTTGCCGCGCCGCGAACGCAAGGTCGGGCGCGGACATCGCGGCTTTGTCGTCGAAGGCGATCAGGATATGCCGTTTGCAGAAGCGGCGCGACGGCGCGATTTTACGATCAATGCGATAATGCAGGACGCACTGACGGGCGAGATCATTGATTGCTACGGCGGACGCGAAGACATCCGTAAAAAACTTTTACGGATTGTTTCAAAAGATACTTTTGCCGAAGATTCGCTTCGTGTGCTTCGCGCCGCGCAGTTTGCCGCTCGTTTTGAGTTTGAAATCGAAGCGGAAACGCAAGCGATTTGCCGCAAGATTGATCTAACCGATCTGCCGAAGGAAAGAATCTGGGGCGAACTCGAAAAACTTCTCTTAAAATCAAACAAACCTTCGATCGGATTGCAGTATTTTTATGATCTCAACATCGCCGCTCAATTATTTCCCGAACTTGTTGCGCTGGTTGGAGTTCCGCAACAGGTCGAATGGCATCCCGAAGGACCGGTTGATATTCATACTTTGATGGTCGTTGATGAAGCGCGAAAATTGATTGATGATCTGGAGTTTGCCAAACAAGTGACGGTGATGCTCGGCGCGTTGTGTCACGATTTCGGGAAACCTGCGACCACCAAGTTTTTTGACGGACGCTGGCGTTCCTACGCGCACGACGAAGCGGGAATTGAGCCGACGCTTTCGTTTCTTGACACTTTGGGCGTTTTTACGCTTGATGGTTACGATGTGCGAAGTCAGATTGTCCAATTAGTTCGGTATCATCTGACACCCGGAATGTTTTACAAATCGAAACCCGGCGATGGCGCGTTTCGTCGGCTGGCGCGAAAGGTCGAGCCTGATCTTTTGTATCGCGTCGCCAAAGCCGACAGTTTGGGCAGAAATCCCGAATGGCTGCCGAAGGAAAAATGGTTTAAGGCGGAGGCGCAGGAATGGTTTATCGAAAAAGTTCGCACTCTTAACATCGAGCGCAAAGCTCCGCCGGCGATCTTGATGGGCCGACATCTGATCGAACTCGGCTTAAATCCTTCGCCTGAGTTTAAAAAGATCATTGACGCGGTGTACGAAAAACAGCTCGACGGTCAAATCACAAATGTAGAGGAAGCGATTGACGAAGCAAAAACATTGATTGAGAGTTTTGAGTCCCGCCTTTA
>JANPDZ010000988.1:0-2560 GCA_031431735.1 Acidobacteriota bacterium
CTAAAAACACTAAAATAAGCCTGAAATCGTCCGATTTTGACACCGAAAGCCATAGAATTAATTCGAGTTTATAAGTAACTTATTGAAAATAGCTGACTTAGATTTACGCGACACGCTCTAATTATCAATGATACATATGACCAAAGCTATTACAAGATGTCAGAAAAGGAGTTTCTCAAAGTTTGGACAGGAGGATATGTTTTTTATGGCGAAAATAAATAGTTTTGTGATCACAAAAATTGAAACCACAAATAAAAGAGAATTTATTGTTACTGTTTTAGTTAATAGTCTGAAGGAAAGTTTTGTGATAAATACGCCAATAACCGGGTCAGTTTCTCTGCCGGATAATTTGGAAATCTTGTTACTAAACAAAGATTTCAATCAAATGCGTAATTTTATGAAATTTTTATCCGACTATCTAAAGGGATCAAATCTGTCATTACCTTTTGATATTATTGCGCAAAGAAAGATTACTCCGGCTGAAATTCAAACAACCTAATTTTTGACCTAATCAAAAAATTCAAACGAGAGCATCAATCAACTCTCGTTTTTCTTTTGCGCGGGAATAATTTTCAAACCTTTCATTTCGTCCAAAACACCTGTTTTCCTTGGCGGACACATCGCGTTTAAAGCGGATTGAAACTCAAATCAGTGTATCGAAAGCCATTGGGTGCTATGCTACAATCCAAACCAATGAAAGCAGGGGCAGGCGGCAATTGGCGCAGATTTAATGAGAAATTTGATAAAACCATCGTTCAGCAAACGACCGGGCTGTCGTGTGTTTCGGCGGTCGGTGAAATGTTGCTCAAAACTCGCGGCTTTTCTGTTTCACAAACTGATATTCGTGATATAATTGGTGAACCTGCCGGAATTGAAATGCTGGCAAAAACATTGAATAGCTTTGATAATTCTAAAACCGGTAAAAAGTGGCACGGCGGTTTTTATTTACCCGGTCAATTGGATTTTGTTTTGAGTCAAAAGAAATTCGGTATCATATTTCAAGAGCCGTTGACAATGGGACACGCTGTTTTTGTTGAAGGCGTGAACAGCAGCGGTTTGATAATTATCAGAGACCCTTTTGACCAAACAACGTATCAAATGACGAAAGCGGATTTCAACAACGCTTGGGGTAGAGGAACTATTTTTTATGGGAAAATTGAATAATTTTGTAGTAACTAAAATAGTTGACACTAAAGAAAACGAACTTAGTTTAAAAATTCAAATCAACGGTCTGTTGAAAACATTTGAGATTGTATTTTTGTCAGCGGGGTTTGTCAGATTGCCGGAAGAACTTGAATTCTTATTGCGGGGTAATCAGGTGTTTGTTTCAAAAAGATTTTTACAAATGCTTGAGGATTATAAAAATGGTGCTAAAATCCTGATGCCTTTCAACCTCCTTGAAAAAACATCTCAGCAAAAACGCGAACCTGTCGCGGCATAAAATTTTATTGGCGGACACATCGCGTTTAAAGCGGATTGTGTGAGTGATAAAAAAGGCAAGATTTGACGGTTGTGTTGATTTTGCCTTTTTACTTTTTACTTGCTCAGCGTTCGGCAAGTTTGCCAAACCGAACAATTTAATTTTTCTAATTTAGACTTTTAATTCAAACACGAATTTAAGGTCTTTTTTGTGTTTGGGAGCAAGGAAAGTTTATGAAACGTTTTAAGAAAACCGGTTGGATTGCGTTAGCGGTGGTGATTGGCCTGATCTTTCTCGGCGCGTTTTTCTTTTTCGGGATTCCTTATCTTCTCTATTCAGCGGTCGAAAATTGGGTCACGTCGCGACTCGGGTTTGATTTTTACTTTGCGCGGCTTTTTTCAACCGTTTTTGTCGTTGCGCTGTCGGCTCTTTTTCCGGTTTTGGTTGGGTATCTGATCTTCGGCAAACGAAGACTTTACGGAGCATTGGCGTTAATCGGCATTCAAGCCGCCATTTGTTTGCTGGTCTATACGGTTGGCAGTTCGGTTTGCTTTGACCGCCGGACGGGAAAACCGCTTTGTTATTTTGCCGATACCGAACGCGGCAGAGTCTGGAGCTACACGCCCGGATTTGATCCCGCGAGCGGCAAACCTTTTCGGCTCTACACCCGCGAAGAAGAGCGAAAAAATAAAAAGTAATTCTTCTGCTAATTTCAGATTTCAGATTTCAAATTCCAAATTGGAAATCCGAAAACCAAATCCGGAATCTGAAATCCGGAATCTGAAATCTGAAATCTGAAATCCGGTATCAGTTACGGCAAGTTTGCCGAAAAGTCGGATTCGCAATTTTTCAAATAAAATCTAAAACCGAGGAACAAAAACGATGAACGTAACATTTATGAACAGATTGAAAAAACTTGCTGAAAACGTCCGAAATTTCTTTTGGTTTTCAGCCGGAGTGGTGCCGTCAGTTTTAGTTAAATGCGATACGAATCAAGGGATTTATACGGCAATCGGCGTGATGATGTGCTTTATCTGCATTCTCGCTTTTATTTCGTTTGCGTCTTTCCTCAGCTTCACGTTTGAAGTCTCGCCGTTTGTCGCGCTTTTCGGCGGTCTGGTCTGGTCGTTGCTTATTTAT
>JANPDZ010000989.1:0-4565 GCA_031431735.1 Acidobacteriota bacterium
TTGCTCGATAATCAGACCGCCTTGAGCGATTTGATGGCATTGATGGCGCACGCGCTCGACGAAGATGTGGCAAAAGCTCTGACCGCAACTAACGAATGGGAAAAATATCTCGAATCGAAACGCGAGCTTGAGAACACCAAATTGCAGATTGAGAAATTTACTGAAGAGTTGAAAAAATTAGAAAATGTTTGATTTGATAATTATTGGCGCCGGTCCGGCGGGAATTTCCGCCGCCTGGGAAGCCCAAAAACTCGGACTGAATTACCTCGTCATCGAAAAGGCTCTGATTGGCACGACGATTTATAAATATCCGGTCGGTTTGGCGGTTTTTTCGACCGTTAATGAACTCGAATTGATCGAAGGCACGCTCAAACCGGCGCGTAAAAAGCCGACACGCGAAGAGCTTCTATCTTATTACGTGCGTTTCGTACTCGAAAACAACCTCAATGTGCAAACTGAAGAGGAAGTTTTGAATGTCGAACGTTTAAGCGAAAATCATTTCCGCATTACGACCGACAAAGGCGTTTATGAATCGAAAACCGTATTGTTTGCGATCGGCGCGATGGAATATTTGCGAAAATTGAATGTCCCGGGCGAAGATCTGCCGAAGGTTCATCATCTTTTCCGCGAAACTTACCCGTATGTCAAGAAAAACGCGATGGTCATCGGCGGCGGAAATTCGGCGGGCGAAGCAGCTCTCTTTCTCGCGCAGGAAGGCGCAAATGCAATCCTTGCAATTTTTCGCAGCGATTGGGAAAACAACGACCCGAAACAAGGCTGTATCAAATACTGGGTCAAACAACCACTTGAAGCGGAATTATCAAAAGAATGTTTGAACGTCTATTTCTTAAACCGCGTCGTTGAAATCCGCGAAAAAGAGATCGTTCTCGAAAATGAAAACGGCGCGATCGAGACCTTTCCGAACGATGTTGTGTTTATTTTAATTGGTGCCGATGCCGAACTCGGATTGCTGAAAGATCTCGGTGTCGAAACGCGTAAATCGCGTTACGGCGAAGTTCCTGTTTACTCGGAAGATACCTTTGAAACCAATATTGCGGGCGTTTACGTCGTCGGACATTTCACCGAAGCGCGGCACATCGCGGGCGCGATAAACGTGCCGCGAAAGATTGTGCCGAAATTGGCAACGAAATTAAAGTAAGAATATTTGCCCGCGAAATACGCGAAAAGACGCTAAAATAAAAACAAAAACCCCAAAAGTCTTTTTTCTTTTTTTCGCGTTCTTTCGCGTATTTCGCGGGCAAAAAAACAAAAAAATGACCATCACACATGCAAAAGAAATTCTCAAAAACCAATTCGGCTTTGATTCGTTTCGGATGAATCAGCAGGCCGCGATCGAAGCTGTTCTAAATCGAAAAGATTCCGTTGTCTTGATGCCGACGGGCGGCGGAAAATCGCTTTGTTATCAGATTCCCGCGCTTATTTTAGATGGATTGACGCTGGTTGTGTCGCCGCTTATTGCCTTGATGAAAGATCAGGTTGACGCGCTTCGGAGCAACGGCGTTGATGCCGCTTTTTTGAATTCGTCGCAGACTTCGCGCGAACAAACCGAAGTCTTTCAACAAATCAGACAGGGTAAAATAAAAATTCTCTACGTTGCGCCCGAACGGCTACTGCAAAGCGGCGACCAGTTTATTGATTTTCTGCGCGGCATCAATGTTTCGCTCTTTGCGATTGACGAAGCGCATTGTATTTCGAGTTGGGGGCACGATTTCCGCCCCGAATATATACAGCTCGGCAAACTCAAACGATATTTTCCGGAAATCCCCGTCATCGCGCTGACCGCAACGGCTGACAAACTCGTCCGCAAGGATATTTTCGAGCGTTTGAATATCCGTGAGGCAGAACTTTTCCTGTCGAGTTTTAACCGTCCGAATATTTATTATCAGGTCGAACCAAAGCGGAATTCTTACTCACAATTGCTCGATTATCTCGAAACCAGACGCGAGGAAAGCGGAATTATTTATTGCCTGAGCCGCGCCGGAACAGAAAGTTTGTCATGGGATTTGCGCGACGAAGGTTTTTCCGTGCTGCCGTATCACGCCGGATTAGATAAAGCGACCCGCGACAAAAATCAGGATCTGTTCTTAAAAGACGATGTCAAGATCATTGTCGCGACCATCGCTTTCGGAATGGGAATTGACAAATCAAATGTGCGTTTCGTCGTTCACACGGATTTACCGAAAAACGTCGAAAGCTATTATCAGGAAACCGGACGCGCCGGGCGTGACGGTCTTGAAAGTCACGCGCTGCTTTTTTTCTCTTGGGCGGATGTTATCAAATTGAAAGGCTTTGCCGAGGTCGAAGGGAACAAAGAACAAAGCGAAATAATGCTCAGAAAGCTCAATAAGATGGGCGAATTCGGCGATTTGAAAAGCTGTCGGCGCAAGTTTTTGCTCAATTATTTTTCTGAAGAGACTGTCACCGATTGCGGCAATTGCGACAATTGCAACAAGGATTTTGAAACTTTTGACGGCACGATCATCGCGCAAAAAGCCTTGAGCGCGGTTTGGCGGACAAATCAGCGGATGGGCTTGGGTTATCTGATTGACTTTCTGCGCGGTTCGCAGTCGCAAAAGATCTGGGACGAGCATAAGAATTTGAAAACTTACGGTGTCGGCACTGATATTTCAAAGGATAATTGGTTTGAATATTTTCGTGATCTGATCGCGCAAGACTTTTTGAAACAATCCGACGGACAATTTCCGATCATCAAGCTGACCGAAAAAAGCGAAGATGTTTTGAAAGGGAATCGGCGTGTCGAACTTATTAAAGTGACGGTCAAAGAAGAAAAGAAACAGTCCCTCGTGCCGGAAGTTTCTTATCCGTATATCAAGGAATTGTTTGAGGGATTAAAAAAGGTTCGGACAACGTTTGCGCGCTTCGAAAATGTTCCGCCGTATGTGATCTTTTCTGATGCGACGCTCGTCGAGATGGCGACCTATCTACCGCACAACACGGCGGAACTGCGCAAAATTTCGGGCGTCGGCGAATTGAAATCTGATAAATACGGCGCGGATTTTATTGCTGAGATCAGAAATTACTGCGAAACGAATGATCTTGATTCGCGCATCAATCTGAAATCGTCGAAACGTGAACCGAAAAAGCGCACGAAACGCGATTCGAGTGGCAAAAATACTTATCAATATTCGCTCGAAATGTTTCAATCGGGACTTTCGATCAATGAAATTGCCCACAGGCGCGAAATGACGCGGAGCACCGTCGAAATCCATCTCGTCCGATTTATCCCGACCGGCGAAATCGCGCTAACAGACCTTGTTCCCGAACATAAAATTGAAGCGATCACCGAAGCAATCGAGAAATTTAAAGACATCGGCGCACTCTCGCCGATCAAAGAATATTTAGGCGAAAATTACAGCTATGGCGAGATCCGCGCTGTTTTGGCGACAATGTAAAAAAGTTCAGAGTCCAAACTTTAGCGTGCGTTTTCGACCGCGAAGCGCGGCGAAAACGACAAACTAAAGTTTGGACTCTGAACGAAAACAAAAATTAATTTACTGTTCTTTCTTGGTTCTCACGAAAACTTTAGTTGGCATTTCTTTGAATTTATCCGCGATGTTTGCCGGATTGACTTCGTAGCTGGTGATGTCAATCGTTTCGTCATCTTTACCGCCGACGGTTTGCGTCCATTTGTAGGGAAGCTGCAAGCCGCCGACGCTTCGGAAATCGGAGAATTTTACTTGAAATTCAGCCATTTCCGGAGCTTCGAGTTTGCGCGTAAAAACTTTTGTTTCACCGTTTGTTTCGCCTTTTGCCGCATCTTTATTGAATTTAATAATAAACGGCTTGTGGCTTTCAAAAGTCATCATTCGCGGCAGACTGGTTGATTTGTCAAGATATAGTTTAATGGTCGAACCGCCATCGTTAGCCGAAATAATGTCGCACGAATTACCGTCAACACTTCCTTCGCCAAGATATGAATAGGTTACTTCCAAACCTTCGGGCGCGGTCAAAAGCAGCGAAAGCGTGGTGCGGAAAAGTTCGTTTGAACGAGCAAATTCGCCGCCGCCGCCGAGCGCATCGGCTTTTCTGATGAAAACTTTTTTGCCGTCAACATCAATCGTTTTTCCGTCTTCCGAGGTCCAGACAGACGAATTACTGTCATCTTTTTTCATGATGATGATCGGTTCTTTGCCGTCGGTTTTGAGTTCTTCGGTGGTGCCGTCTTTTTTCTGAATAATGACTCTTTTGACACCATCGGGATTTTCGCTGCCTTCGGTCTTCCATTGAAGATTGTCGGCATCGCCTTTTTTCATGACGATCACGTCAACTTTTTTATCAATAAGTTGATTGCCGTCGCCAGAGCCGATTTTCATCATCTTGCTCATTTTGTTGGGAAGCTCAAAATTGATTTCCAAATCGCCTTGTTCGCTTTTTGCAATGTTATCGAGCTCAAAAGTTTTGGTCGCTTTGCCGACGATCGTCATACTTCTGACGTTATTGATCGCTGAATCGCCGCCGACCGCCTGCCGCGCTTTGCGCACGAGTCCCAACGCCTTTTCATCTGATTTGAAAGTTGCGCTTGC
>JANPDZ010000990.1:0-3368 GCA_031431735.1 Acidobacteriota bacterium
AAGTCATTTTTAGCAGTTTTGGGTCTTAAAATTGACTTTTACCATTTTTGAGATTCTTTGTTTTCAATAACTTACAAAACTACAAATTCAGCGATTGAACGATTTTTCTATCAAACAAGGGTTTTCGGAGTGGACTCAAATATGGATTTCCTGATAATAAAAATAATCTTTTCTTTTCCTTTAATACCTCAATGCCGTTTTGATTTGTTCTCCAACTTTTATTTCCGAAAGGTTTGCATTGAACTCCGTTTAGTTCAAATGGAAATGTGCAGGTTGGCGTATAGCCTGAAGAAGTAAGCGCAGACCGTCGAAATACTTTTGAATAGTTTTTTAATTCCCGAAACTCTTCATCAGAAAGTTTTCTGTAACCGTCGGGCGCAGACTCATCATCAATAAAACGATATTCTTTATCATCCTCAATTTCTTTTGAAGCAAATAAAGGACGGAACTTAACATTTTTACTGTCTTTGGCATACCAAACCAAATAGTCATAAACATTTGCCATACCTTTTTGACCAAGTGCTTGCATACTTTTGAAGTTAATTTGACTTACAAAATTTTTCGCCCCAAAAACTTCGTCCATCAAATTTCTAACTAAATGCACATTTTCATCGGAAATCTGCACGAATATTGAACCGCTTTCGTGAAGCAAATCTCTGGCTAAAAGCAGACGGTCGCGCAAGTATGTCAGATACGAATGAATGCCGAGTTCCCAAGTGTCGCGGAATGCCTTTAAGGTTTCGGGTTCGCTCGTCAAATCGTCGTCTTTGCCGTCTTTGACATCGCGTTTATTGACGAATGGCTGAAAGTTCGAGCCGTATTTGATGCCATACGGCGGATCGAAATAAATCATCTGAACCCCGCCCGCCATTCCTTCCTTGACAAGCAAAGAGTTCATTACGAGAGTCGAATCGCCCGCAATCAAACGATTCGTCCAATTATGCCGATGTTTGTAAAACTCGACGGCTTTAAAAAGCGGAAGCTCCATCTGTTCGCTGTCGAAAAGCGAAAACTGATGCCCGGTTTCTTCTTCGTGTCGGCGGCGGACGGATTCAATTATCGTGCGCGGGTCAATCCGTTCGTGAACGTGAAGCGAAACGGTCGGCACTTCAAAAGATGTGTGTTCGGCTTTTCCCGCCCATTGCAGTTGCGGGTCAAGATGCGGGTCGTATGAATATGTCTGTTTTCCGCTATATTTATCAGTTTCAGGCGTCACAAGTCCGACCGGCGGATTGTTCATACGGTCTTTGTCGGCGTATGAATATTGTTCAATGTCTTTAACGTCAGATGCGGCTTTCTTTTTGGGCATAAAAGCAATTAGAAATCGAGTTTTAATTGTTTAAGGCTAAACGAGTATATGAAATTACTCTTTAATTATCAAGAAAAAATTCTGTTAGGTTTGTCTTCGCTGTGATGAATTAGACATCTTTCCGGGTCCAAAAACAGGAGAGCACAGGGACTTTCAGTGAAAAAAGCCGGTCTCAGTAGATCCAAATTTGGGATGTCGGATGTCGGATGTCGGATTTTTTCTAAAAGTCAGAACAAGAAGCGGTAGCGACTTGTTTTCAACAAGTCAGAACAAGAAGCGGTAGCGACTTGTTTTTGATTCACTCGAACAAACCCGTCGCTACCGCTCAGGGTTCTGACTTATTGAAGTGGAAACGGTATAAAGCACGTTGCTGTAAGTAGTTGAAAATAAAGAGTGGAGATGAGGAGGCTCGAACTCCTGACCTCGACATTGCGAACGTCGCGCTCTGCCAAACTGAGCTACATCCCCACAAGTGATTTCAAATTTCAGATCTGAGATTTCAAATCCGTAAAAAACAAATTAAGCAGGTGAACAAAAGTAATCAAGTATTTTGCTTCGTTCAGAGTCCAAACTTTAGTTTGATTGCCCGCCGCGCTTCGCTGGCGGGCACACGGCTTGTGCGTGGACTCTGAACGAAGAGCAAAATGTCACAAAACTTATGCTCACCTGCTTAGCTTAATTAGAAAAAGCCGTCAAGTTTTACTGGACAGTTGCCGCGAGAAGCGAGCCTTTCGGGTCGGAAGCAAAGGCATATCCGTCCTCGAATTTACCGATGATCCCGTGAAAAACGATGTCGTCGGCCTGCAGCACGACGACGACATCGCCGGGGCTGTAAAGTTTTGCGTCAATCGGAAATTTGATGACTGTCGCGTTGCCGTTGTCTTGCGAAACAACGTCGTAATCGAAGGTGTCAGCATTAAAGCTGAGCGTCTGGCAAAATGATACTTCCATAATAATTAGTCCCGAGTCTTGAGTCTTGAGTCCAAAGTCCGTCGGAATTGTAGATTCTAACTTTTTGAAAGCGTAAAGTCCAAAGCGATCGCGTCATGGTCGGAAAGCGGCGTGTTGTTTTCATCTTTCAAATCGCCGATGGTCTGCGGTTTTCCCGCAATTTCGATGTCTTTTCCGGCGAACCAATCAAGCCGGCCGGAAACTTTTCCGCCGACGCGTTTTGCCGCCCAGAAGATGAACGGGAAACACCATTTGGGAACCCAATCGCCCAGATTCGTGTTTTTTTCGATGCTTTCGATGTCGTAATGCAGCGTTCCCGCACCGAGTTCGTTAAATTTCTGATATTCAAACCCGCGCTGTTCAATTTCGCCGAACAAACCTCTTTCAAAATGACGGTCGGGATGCGGCAGATGATTTTTGACAACGTTTTTGACACCCATCATGACGCGCCAAAAATATCCGGCGATCGCGTGATTCGCGCTTTGCGCGTTGTAGGTCGTCGTGTTCCAGTCGCCGCCAAGAACGGTCGGCAATGCAGGCAATTTGTCGAGCGCGTCGAGAATGATCTTCATCTGTAAATGACGGTGTTTGCGCGAAGAATGCGCGTCGAGATGAATCGTCACGGCGCGAAAATCACCTGCGGGATGTTCGATGTCGGCGATCAAAGCCCGAAGGTAGCCGAGGCGTTTTTCCTTGCCCCACATTTTATCCTTGCCGTTCGGCAACGCGACAGCGTGCGCATTTTTGATCGGATATTTTGAGAACATCGCAAGCCCGTGAATTGATCTCGTATTTTCGCCTTCCATTTCCGATTCGACGCCGCTTCCCTTTTGCAGAGCGATGTAAACGGGCGCAAATGCGTAATTTAACTTCAATTCTTTTGCCAATTCTTGCGCAACAAACCGATTACGGCTGCGCGCCATTCCGTAATCGAGTTCGGTCAGCAGCAAAACGTCCTTGTCTTTTAACTGCGCGTGATTTTTGAGCGCGTCGGCAATGCCTTCTTAAATGTTCCCACGTTCTATATTCCACGCGAGTACGGAAATGTCTGAACCGCGAGCGGTAGCGACCGGTTGAACTTGAGTGCCCTGACTGTCGGAGTCAACAG
>JANPDZ010000991.1:0-10911 GCA_031431735.1 Acidobacteriota bacterium
GGCAAATTTACAATCCAAAACTCAACGATTCCGGTTCTGGCATAAAGCGTTTTTTTGATGTCGCGGTCATATTCGATAGTTGAATTAGAAACCTCGATAAGCAATAAAACATCTTGCGGTGCGGGATGGCTTTCAGCATAAAAATCTTCACGCGGTTTGAGCAACGCAATGTCCGGCTCAGGTTCATTGAATTCGTCAATGTGAATTGGGTCTTGAACTGAAATTATCACTTCATCCTCAAATAATCTCGTCAATTTTCTATTTAGCCTTTTTACTGTGCTTGCGTGCTTGCTTCCAATGCTCATTTTATCCATCAAATAACCGTCAATAATTTCCCATCCGCTTTCTTCCGGCAAAATGCCGGCTTCCGTCATTTTGCGAAAATCTTCGACGCGAAATCTTTTTGGCGTAACTTTTGAAACTCTTTCTACTTCGACAACTGTCGTCATAATTTTTTACTCGTAACGAATGCGCGGATCAAGAAATCCGTAAGAAATATCAACAATCAAGTTGAAAACCATAATCATAATCGAAAGAAACGCGACAATTCCCAGAGTCAGCGGTTCATCGCGGCTGAAGATTGATTGAATAAACATATTGCCCAAGCCCGGAATTGCAAAAACTTTTTCGACCACGACCGTTCCCGCGAGCAGTGCCGCGAGTGCCGGACCGGTGAACGAAACAACCGGAATAATTCCGCCGCGCAGTCCGTGTTTGAGCAAAACGGTCGTTTCGTCCAAACCTTTGGCGCGTGCCGTGCGGATATAATCGGAACGCATCACTTCGAGCATTCCGGCGCGTGTCAGCCGCGCAATATAAGCCATATAAATCGCCGAAAGCGTAATGACCGGCAGCACGAGGCTCAAAATTCCGCCAAACCGCGCCGGCGGAAACAGATATAAAGTCAGCGAAAAAACCGACACTAAGATTGGACCCAAAACAAAGTTCGGCACTGAAAGACCGAGCATTGCAAAGGTCATCGAACCGTAATCAAACGCTGAATTTTGCTTGAGCGCGGCGACGATACCGGCTGTCAAACCCAACGCCAAAGCCAACAAATACGCCAAAATCCCGATGGTTGCCGAATAGGGCAAATGATCGCTGATGATTTGATTGACCGTCCGGTCGGGATATTTGAGCGAATCGCCGAAATCGAAACATTTGAAACCGACACCCGCAACGGAAAATTGCGTGCCGCCTTTGACATCCTCGTCAGCGGCTTTGGTGCGGCAGGTGATGTTTCCAAGCATCAACAGATATTGTTTATAGACAGGTTGGTCTAAACCGTATTTCTTCTCGATGTTTGCCTTGATCGCGTCCGGCAATTTCTTTTCCGTCGAATAAAAAGTGCCGGGCGCGAGACGAATCAAGCCCCATGTTAGGGTAATGACAAGCAATGCCATCGGAATAATTATCAATAATCGGCGAATGATAAAACTTAACATTATTTCCTCTATTTTTCTGACTTCCCGTTTTGACTGCCGAAAAACTTTTCAGCCATAAAAATTACGGCGTTCAAACGTGTGTCCGTTTCTTTCTGGGCTTCGCGCAACTCTTTTATATCAGTGGTCAGCTCGGCAATCTGTTTTCCATTTTCGGAAATTTGCTTTCCTTGTTCAACCGAAGAATTATAAAGATTCAAGCAAACGCGCTCCAAAATATTTGTCCGTATCGCAGCTTCTTTTTGGTTTTCTTGAATTTCTCGGTTCGTTTCCTGAATTTTCTGCAAATCAGCGTAAAATTGCGCTTGATTGTTCAAAATAAACTCTATCGTTTTGTCCAATTTTTCGTCGTCCATATCTTTTATTCCGTCTTCGCGGTTTTTGTTTTTTCTTGTGTTGGTTGCGGTGTCGCTTTGGCTTTTTGCGCGGCTTCTTGGGTTGCCGTTAATGCTTTGATCTGCGCTTCGACCTGCGGGTCTTCGGTCGTCATAATATCTTCCATATTGACGTTCCATTTGCTTTGGTCGCTTTCAATATAGACAAATTTCCACGGATGCAGAGTTCCCGGATTCGGATACATTCCTTTGATATAAGGCTTTTTCACCCAGCTCGTGCCATTGGTCGAGAGCGGAATCACGACTTGCTGCTGCATCACATAAAATTCGGCGCGCGCTAAAATTTCATATCGCTTCATTTCGTCGGTTTCCCGGTTGGCATCGTCAAGCAACTTGTCGAATTTCGGATCCCACCAACCGGTCGCACCGTCATTCTGCGGCGAATAAAATAGATTCAAAAACGTGAACGGATCCATATAATCGCCGACCCAGCCGTTGCGCACCGCGCCCGTGTATTCGACCGCCGAGCGATACGGCAGAAACGTCTTGAACTCCATATTTTTGAGCGGAACGGTAATGCCCAAATTTTGTTTCCATTGTGCCTGCACAAATTCGGCGACCTTCTGATTTGATTCCGCCGTGTTGTAGGTCAGCGTGACGACATCAACCGGAAATTTCGCGCAGGAATATCCGTCACCGCTTTTTTCAACCGGAAAACCGGCTTCGGTCATTAATTTTCGCGCTTTTTCGGCATCAAATTTTCGCGCCTTCCATTCATCCAGATTACTTCCGATCTTCGCTAATTCTTCGGTGTAAATCTTCGTTCGGGCTTCTTCATATTTCGGGAAGATTCCTTCGGGCGTAAAATCAACGAGCGGCTTGATCGTTTTGCGGAATTTGGCCAGCGAGTCGCGATCGATCGCCAAAGCCAATGCTTTACGAACATTGATGTTGTCCATCGGCGGCTTTTTGACGCTCAAACTGTAATATTCAACCGCGACTTCCGGATGCAGCGAATATTCTTCCTTATATTGTCTGACGGTTTCATTCCACGGCGCGGGAATCGTGTGATTATAGGTCGCGTCAACCCGTCCGGCTTTATAGAGATTGAGCATCGTCGTCTGTTCATCAAGCGGATAAAATTCAATACCGCTGAGGTGAACATTTGCCGTGTCCCAGTTATTCGGGTCTTTCGTCACCGTCAGTTCATCGTATGGACGATGCGTGACGACCTTAAATGCGCCGCTCGTCACGATATTGGCGGGTTTGACCCAATCTTTGCCGAATTTTTCGATCGTCGCCTGATGGACGACGCGGAAAAACTGGTGCCCGAGCAAGCCAATAAAAAACGGTGCGGGCTGATAAAGTTTGATTCGAAAAGTGTAATCGTCAATCGCTTCAACGCCAAGATCTTCGGCTTTGACAGGAACAAGTTCTTTGCCTTCGATGGCAGTTTTCAATTTCGCGTCTTTGTCCGTCAATTTGGCACGTTCCTTGGCATCGCTCGGCACGCTCAGGCGTTCGGGTTCGTCAAGAAATTTATGAAAATCGGTTTCCGGCCCGAAATTGTCGGGCTTCGGCGCGGTTTCGGGCTTGGCAGCGGCATCTTTTTCTTCCAGATCGCCTTTCAGCAAAAATTTTCCGCTTGCATCTTTTACAAATGATCGCCCGGAATTGTAGGCTTCGGAATATTTGATGTAATAGGCGAGATTGGCATTCCGCGAAGCGAGTTCGGGCGACAGACCGCGCCGGAACGAATAAACAAAATCTTTCGCGGTTACGGGATCGCCGTTCGAAAATTTGGCGGTTTTGCGGAGATGAAAAATATATTCCGTGCCGTCGGGGCTCAAATCCCAACTTTCGGCGATTGCCGGAATCGGTTCCATCGTTTTCGGATGATATTCGACCAAAGCGTCATAGATCGCCATCATGATCCGCGCTTCGGGTTGTCCGGTCACAAACTGCGGGTCGAGCGATTCCGGTTCGGAACCCGAAACATAGCGCATAATATTGTCTTTCGGCACTTCTGTTTTGCCGAAAAAACGGCTGTTTGCCTGCGTTGAGCAACTGATTAAAAACGAAGATAAAATAACGATTGCTAAAATCGAACGAAATTGAAAAAAACGGATTCGTGTCATAATTCGATACCTCAATTAACGCGCACTTTCGGTTGTTGAAATGCTCTGACTAACTTTGGAGAGAACAGGACGAAAACTTTGCAACTGACTTAAAATTATCACGTTATAACTTTTATACGCAAGAACATTTGTCTTGGTTTGGTTTTTTGTCTTTGGACTTTGTTCTCTTTAAATAAACATTTTTGGAAATAAAACAAATTTCCTTAAAGGTCGCCGAAGATGCTCAATTTAATAGCGGTGGGTCAAGCCATAGCAACACCCGCCGAGTTTGATAGAACAGATGTTCCGACACTGAAAAGTTCGACACTTTCAGCGTCGGAATATTTTTCGCGTGGATTACGGCGGGTGTCATTCGCTCAGGCTCATTTTACCCGTCGCTATTAAATTGGTCGCTTTCAGCGACAAAACCGGAAGAGTTTTATCCAAATTGCTATTTCCAATAATGTCTAATAAAAACCAAAAACCAAAAACCAAAGACCAAAAACTTATAGCTTTACGATTCACCGTTCGGCTTTTTCGGTTGCCAGTTATTATCAATTTTTACATCTTTAAGCGAAGGCGCATCGAGGGTATTTATTTCAAATCCTTGAATATAGGGCTTGACCAAAGAATACGATGTCGGAAAATAAAGCGGTATCGCCGGAATTTCGGCAATTGCGTCAGCTTCGGTCAAGATCGGCCGGCTTTCGATAATTTCCGCCGGCGCATTTGTTTCCGTCGGCTCATCTGAGATCGGTGACTCTTCAGTTTTTTTCGTTTCCGTATTGGAGTTTTCCGGCGTTTTTTCAGCTGTCGGGTTGGTTTGGTCAACGGTTTGATTAACCGGCAGAATATCGTGCGGCGGCGGCATTTTCGGCGCAAAGATCGCCATCAACCCGGCTGTTTCGTTCGCTGTCGGAAGAACCACGCCGCGCCGCAAAATATCAAAATCGCCGATAGCACGCGCATTTTCGATTTCCGCAGATTCTTTGACAATGATTACGGTGTCAATATTCAACGTCTGTTTCCACATCTTGACAACGGCTTTGGCAATGCGTTGCTGAACATCATTTCGATTGATGACAAGGCGCACGACCGGAAAATTCTCGCCGCCTTCGAATCCGGCCGCCGCCAAAAGATCTTTCGCCCGTTCCTTATTCTGCACGAGTTTTTTGCTGGTTTTTTCGTCAAACGGCAGAAAACTAAAAGCCGGCTTGGTTGAATCTTCCATTTCGACTTCGGTCAGGCGTTCGCGGTCAATCGAAATCGCCAATGCCTCGCGCACACGTTGGTCATCGAACGGTTTTTTATTGCGGTTGATCTCGTAAAAATTCAGTGCGCTGTGCGTTGTTTGTTGAAAATCGTCGAAAGGCATCAGTAATTTCAAGGCAAGCGGTTCAAAATTGACATTCGTAATGGCATCAATTTCACCGTTTCGATACGCTTCCAAAGCCTTTTCCGCATTCTCTTTCCCGATAAAACTGACTCTTTCAAGCTCGACCTTATCCTTGCCCCAAAAATGTTCGGCGCGGTCGAGCGTTATTTGGTCCTGTCCGATCGAAGAAATGCGAAACGCGCCGTTTGTGACGATCGCGGCGTTTAATTTGCCGTTTTCAAAATCTTTGCCGTCGCCGTAGATTGGGCGAAACATCGGATGCGCGACGAGTGCCGGAAAATCTTTGTCGGGTTCGACCAGCGAAACTTTCAGCGTCAGATCATTGACCGCTTCGGCGCCGAATTTTATTTCGGGCGTTTTTGGTTTTACCATTTTTTCCGTCTTGGCAGCTTCCGGCTTTAAGATCAGCTTTTCGCTCGTCGCCGGCGGTTTTGTTTCCGGCTTTTGCGCCGTGTTCGTGTTTGAAAGATTTTTCAGAATCGGCAAATTTTGATTGACCGCCGGTTTTGACAAAATATCAACCTCGGTGCCTTGAATAACAGTCGTCGGAACTTCATTCGGCAAAACCTTTATCCCGACGATGTTTTCCAGCAATTTACGGTGCGGAACCTTGTCGCTCATTTCCGCCAAACGCTTCCACGAACGAACAAAATCGGCGGCCGTGACGCGTTCGCCGTTTGACCATTTCGCATCTTTCCGCAAATAAAATGTCCAGGTTTTAAAATCGGCGGAAACCGTCCATTTTTCGGCGACGGACGGAATCGCTTCGAGAGTTTTTGAATCGGTATCGGTCAAACCTTCAAAAACGGCGCGGACAAGATCGGTTTCGGGCGGTGCGGCGGCGCGTGCCGGATCAAAAGATCTCGGCATTTTGCCGTTGCTCCAGCGAAATTCTTTTTTCTGCGGCGGCGCGGTCTGCGAATAGAAAGGTTCGGTTTTCGGTTTTTCAAGCTCGCTGCACGCGCTGAGGAGCAACAGTCCGCAGAAAACGAAAAGAAGAGACGCGGAGACGCGGAGACGCGGAGACGCGGAGACGCGGAGATGAAATGCGCGGCAAATCTCCTTTTCTCCTTTTCTCCTTTTCTCCTCGTCTCCTCTTCTGCTCTGTCGTTTCATAAAACTATCAAACACTCAATTGCTCGAAAACTTCAATCGTCTGATCTCGCGTCGCTTCAAAACCTTCCGAAGTATCAATCAAAAAATCTGCGTAACGCTTTTTTTCCGTCTGCGGCATCTGCGCGGCAATTCGTTTTAAGGCTTCCGCTTCACTTAGATTATTGCGAAGCATCAATCGTTGCAATTGGATCGCCGGTTCGCACCAGACAACTATTAATTTTGTAAATCTTTTGTAACTTCCCGATTCTATCATCAAAGCCGCGTCAATGACAGCGATGCCGCCGGCGTTTTCCCTTTCTTTTTCAATCAGCCACGCATTTTGCGCCTCGAAAACCAAAGGATGAACGATCGCATTAATGATCTTTCGTTTTGCTTCATCGGCAAAAATGATCGCACTCGTTTTGGCGCGGTCAAGTTCGCCGCTTGCCAGTAAAACTTCCGCGCCAAACTGCTTGACAATCAACGCCAAACCTTTCGAACCCGGCGCGACCACCTCGCGCGCCGTCTGATCGGCATCAAGCACAAAACAACCAAGTTCGCGCAACACTTCGCAAACATAAGATTTACCGACCGCAATTGAACCTGTAAGTCCGACTTTGAGCATTTTAATTTTGGGTTTGTAAGCAGGTGAGCAAAAGTAATCAAGTATTTTGTCTTCGTTCAGAGTCCAAACTTTAGTTTGTCCAACCGCCGCGCTTCGCTGGCGGTTTCACGCTAAAGCGTGGACTCTGAACGAAGAAAGAAACCCGCTAAAGAGAACTAAAAACACCAGATAATTAAAAAATTGCTCTACTTATTGACCTTACCGGATTCTTTTATTGTAGCCATAGCCTCCGATTTTATGGGCAGTCGGGAATCCGATCCTTGCCAAAAAGAGAATTTTTTCGGGAAACGATGTGTTTCCTTTTTTTAGTGCTTCAACGGCGGTTGTGCCGATAAAATATTCTTGGCTTTCGGGTTCGATGGCGACAAATTTGCCGTTTTCCTGCGGCTCCAGAACGGGCTTCAAATGCTCTTCATAAAACTTTTTGCCCAATTTCGTTACTTCTCCTTTCATCGTTTATTTTCCTCCCAAATCATACCTTCCCGCCAATGCCGATTTTACGCTATTGCCAAAACGCTTTCGGCAGATTTTGCCGGTAGCGAAACAATCACGAAATTTTCCTTCGGAAATAAATAATCTTCGCCCGTTTCGTCAATAATTCTGAGATAATTTCGTTTTTCCGCCAGCTCATCTTCGACCACTTGATAAACCTTGCGTAACTCCAGGGAGAGTTCGTTATCTTTATTATTTATGCAAATCACCAAACGATTTTCTTCCGTTTTCTTGTCCATAGTTCAATCCCAAAAAATTTTGATTTTGCAATCAACATTTCCGATGCCGTGCGCCGAATACCAATGAATTTCAACACGGCAAATCGTATAATGCCGAAAGATTTTCAATGATTGTTTGGATTTTCGACTTGCAAACCTTCGGCTTGGGCGGCGATGTTTAATTTATTATCGGCTGAAACAAAAATCAAACCTGCCGCGCCGACGGCTTTGATGTCGGCTTCAACTTCCAAAGCCGCCGACAATTGCACCGCGTCATAGCCGCGCAAAATGTGTTTGTCCGCCAACTTCATCGCCGAAGCTATCAAATTCGGATTGATATTAACTTTTGTATAGCGAAGGGAAAAATGTCTTTCAAAGCGTTTGATGGCTTTGGCGGTTTCCGCCTTGCTGAGTAAATTTCCTTGACGGCGGCGGGCGAGAGCCGAAACCACTTCAACGCCGGCGATACTGGCAACATAAATCGAATTGTTTGCCGAAGGACGCGCCTGTTCAAGAATCCATTTTGAGCCTGTTTCGCTGACATACCGCTTGACAAGTCCGCTACTGTCAAAAAAATAAATCGCCATCTAGCGACGCTCCTTCATAATCGTTTCGGAAAGCGGTTCGCCTTCGATTGTCATCAGTTCAACTTCAGCATCTTCTTCATCGCTCATCGGTTCGGGAATTTCGCTGATAATTCCTCTTGCCAAGAGTCTGTTTGCAACTTCTTTTTCGAGTTCCACCGCTTGAATTGTGCGATTTGCCGAAGCCAATCTTTCAACATATTGCAAAACTTCCGCCTGCAATTCTGACGGCAAATCGTTGACTTTATCTTGGATAACTGTTCCTAAATTCATAAAAAACCTCTCTTGCCGATTATACCACAAAGCCTTTTCGCAAATTAGAAGATGAAGAACGGGCGCAGAGCTGTAGCCCTTCCAGTTGATGGTTTTATCAGGTCTTTTTAACCTTTAACTCGAAAAAAGATAAAGGATTACCAATCAATTTACAGCTAATTTGAGGTCTGGAAGGGTTGCCCTGCGCCAATGGCGTTAAGTTAAGGAGAAAACGTAAAACAGACTGTTAGTCTGTTTCCTTTGCAATAATCGAAGTTTCTTTGTTTTCTGCGGTTTAGCTTGCCAACGGTGAAAACAGGCTAACAGCCTGTTTTACGTTTTATGACGAATTTTCGCTTAACTTAACGCCATTGTGCTCTGCGCCCGCTCATGTCATATTCACTGATGTTACGCAAAAAATTTGAATTTGCGGCTGTGCCGCTCGATGTGCGGAAAGGCTCTGCCTTTCCGAAAAACTTATCCCAACTTTACGAGGCTACGCCTCAAATTTGAGGCGTAGCCTCGCAGAAAGTTGTCGCTGACCGGAAAGGCACAGCCTTTCCGCACATCTACGGGCGAAGCCCTTGAAAATGGGTTTGCCTAACATCAGATATTCAATTCAAAAAAAACAATCCCCATTCAAGGGCTAAAGGGTAATTAATTCCTGACCACCCGAAACCCGAGATCGCTGCCACGCTCCGACGGCGAACCCAGGTAGCGACCCGCCGAGCGCAGATTCCCGGCAACGAAGTCCCAACCGCCGCCACGATTCACGCGATACGAGCCCGTTGCCGCGCCCGTTGGGTCTGTTACCGCCCCGCTCGGATAGCTTTCAGACCAATTTTGACACCATTCCCACACATTCCCGCTCATATCATACAACCCAAATGCGTTTGCCTGTTTTTGTCCAACCGGATGCGTTTTCTTTTCGGAGTTTGCCTCATACCAAGCGATTGAATCGAGATTTCCATAATAATCTCCGGTTGTTCCCGCTCGCGCTGCATATTCCCATTCGGCTTCTGTCGGCAACCGATATGTTCCCTCGACTTTCGTGTTTAACTTTTTGATAAATTCTTGTGTGTCTTCCCACGATACATTTTCAACGGGCAAATTATCACCTTTGAAATTACTCGGATTACTGCCCATCACCGCTTGCCATTGGGCTTGCGTAACTTCATACTTGCCCATATAGAAATCCTTGCTGATCGTTACCCGATGCTGAATTTCATCCTCACCTCTGTTTTTTTCACTTGTCGGCGAACCCATCATAAACGAACCACTTGGAATCTTGACAAACTCGATGTTTGGATTGTTGAAACTCGTCGAAGCCGTATTCGTCGCTTTATTGGTCGCCACGTTTGAGAGCGAGTTTGACGAAACTACCCATATCAATGCGCCAAGTGTTACTATCCCTAATACTACGATGCTGATGCCGAATGCCTTTTTCTCGTCCCTTTTCTCTTTCACTTTCGCTACGACTTCCAAACGCTTTCTTTCGGCTTCTTGGCGTTTCGCTTCTTCCTGATTACGACGTTTTATTTCCTCTTGGCGTGTGGCTTCTTCGGCTTGCAGGCGTTGACGTTCAAGGTCTTCTTGCCAGATTTCCGCTTCACGTCGTTTTTGTTCCAATTCGGCTTGACGTTTTCTTTCGGCTTCTTCTCGTCGGTGTTGTTCTTCCGCTAATATTTCGGCTCCGATTTCCCGCCAATCTTTTATCGGCTCAACTTTTAATTTTTCGGTTTTATCGGAATTCGCTAAACCTTCCGGCTTGTCAAAATCTTCGTCTATAATTGTTCCGGCATCTTTCACCTTTTTAGCTTTTTCGGGTAAAAACTTCTCCGGATTTTTTAAGGCTTCGATCATTTCCCGTGCCGTCTGAAAACGATTTTCGCGCTGTTTTTGCAAAGCCTTTTTGACGATCTCGCGCAAATCTTCGGGAACGCTGATGGGCATTTCGTCAGGTTCAAACTGCGTAATTGCCCCAATTAAAGCCGGATAATCTTCTTGCGGATAAGGCAATTCGCCCGTCAGAAGTTTTTGCAGCATTACGCCGACTGCCCAAATATCAGTCTGCGGCGTGATCGAAGGATTTTTCTCAAAGGCTTCGGGCGGCATATATTCGAGCGTTCCGGCAGTTCCGGTCGCTTTCGAGTGCGTTTTTATCTCACGCGAAACGCCGAAATCTGCCAAACAAAACCTGCCGTTCATTATCAAGATGTTGTCGGGCTTCAAATCTCGATGGACAAAACCTTTTTCGTGCAGATTCTCCAAACCTCGCAAAATTTCCAGCGTGATTTTGACGGCTTCCGCTTGCGAAGATGCTTTGCCGTCGTGATCTTTCAACCAACCTTCCAA
>JANPDZ010000992.1:0-5654 GCA_031431735.1 Acidobacteriota bacterium
TGCGATTTCAAACCGTAACGCGCCGTCGTGAAAAAATTGGTTTTCGCGTCGTCAAACGACATTTTTTCCGTGACGTCGCCGTATTCTTCCGGAAGTGCCATCATCAAACCCAAAAAGAACGCGGAATTTGCCATTTCATCCGCAACTGTCGGACCTGCCGGCAAATATCGTGCTTCGATGCGTAAGGAAGGTTTATCGTTCATCACGCCATAGCAGGCGCGGTTCCAACGCCAGATCGTGCCGTTGTGCATCTGCCATGCGTGAAGACGCGGAATTTTCCCCTGTCTCAGAGTTTCGAGCGAATTTTCCTTTAATTCGCGTGTCAGAATGATGCGAAAACGCGCCACGTCTTCGTGAAAAATCTCGACGATCGAATCTTTGACCCAATCTCTGCCGAACGTAACGCGCGCCGGACGGCTTCGTTCCTGCTGAAGGACAGAGCGTTCGTCGGTCGAATGCTGAAAAAGCGCGAGCCGCGTTTCGTGCCACAAACGATGACCGAGAAGCAGCGGCGAATTGACCGCCGAAGCCAAAACGGGTGCGGTGACCGCTTGCGCCCAATTGTAATATCTGGCGAATTCGGTATTTGAAACTTGCAGATGAATTTGAAAGCTGGTGTTGCAAAACTCGGTAAAAGTGTCTTGCACGTGAAGTTTGATTTCGTCCAGACCTTTGATGTGAACGATTCGCTCTTCGCCGTGAAGCGCGGTTAAAACGCGGTTCATTTCCAGATAGCGCGGATTCGGCGTGAGATTCTCTTCCTTCAGATCCGATAATTGAATCGTCGGCAAAATCCCGCACAAAACCGTGTCGCCGCCAAATTTTTTCGCCGCACTTTTGACAATGCCGATCATTTCGTTGAGTTCGGTTTCGAGCTTTCGCAAACAATCGCCCGTAAATGCAAGCGGTGTTAAATTCGCTTCGAGATTGAAACGTCCGATTTCGGTCGTTAATCGGCTGTCTTTGGCCGTCTCCATAATTTCCATCGCGAGCGGAGCGGGATGAAACGACGAATCAATTAAAAACATTTCCTGCTCGGCGCCGATTCGCAGCGCGTCCGATTCCATCAATCCTTCGCCGAGCATCTTTTCGAGCGCTTGCAAATCGTTTAAAACGGCTTTCGTAAATTGCCGCATCTGATGATCGTCCGTTGCGCTTATAACATTTTTTTCGCCCATAGTTTTTCCTGCCTTTTCACAAATATTTGATATTTTTCGACAAACCGGCGAACACGCAAACCCCACTTGCGACTATAAAAACTCGCCTTGCAAAATGATTGGGGGTATCTTTTGAAAAAAAGTTCAGGGAACTATGGGATTATATGTCAGAAACCGAACAAGTTCCAAGTTCCAGATTTCAGGTTCCGGGTTTCAAGGTCAAATTTCAGAATAAAAACTTGGAACCTGAAACTTGGAACTTGGAACTCAACGACAGAAAGGGCTTTTTGTGTCGAATTTGCGGCGGCTGACGACTAATTTGTCGCCCAGCCAGCGGCGTTTGCGAAATCCTAAAAGGTGAAAAATTTGCAAGGGAAAAAGCCGTGCCACTCGCGTATTGATTTCGAGCGATTCATCATCAAGCGGCGATTTTCGCACGCCGGGCAAAAATCGCATCAGCTTGGCGATATTCAACCTTCGCAAAAATCCCGAAAGACGCAGCCAAACGGGTGCGACCTCCCGGCCGAGGAAAAATCCGTCTTCGCCGAGTTTTTGATAAAGCGGCATTAAGATCAAACCCGATTCGCCTGCGCGAACTGCGCCGCTTTTCTGCTCTGCCAAAAGCTCGCCTTTTTTAACGCGCCTGAAATTTTCAAAACCGAGTTCCATTTTGAAATCATCTGCTTCCGTTATTGCGTGGCGATAGCGAATCTCGACGATGCGCGGTTTGCCGGTGACTTTTTTCAAAACTTCTTCGTGTTTTTTAAAATCTGGGAAATCTTCGCGCCGTAGAATTCCCGCATTGACAAGTGCGAGCCAAACCAACGCTTCGTGATTTTTCATCGTTTGTTCGGCAAAATGTTGTCCGCCTTCGTAGCCGAGCGTGATTGCGCCCGTGTTATTTAGATATTCAAGAATCGTGCCGTCAAGCTGTTCTTCGATGCCGAGCAAGATCGTGATCGGAAATTTTTGGGCGAAATCACGGTTGCGGAGTGTATCGCCGACCGTTGCAAACGGCACGCCGTCAGCCGAAGTTGAATGCAAATCCATCGCATAGACTTCCGACCTCGCGGTTTTTAAAATGTTTTCGAGAATTGTTAAAAGTTCGGTTTGTTCGTGGTCTTCGGCGCGTTTCGTCCGGATGTGCGAATTTGGACTATTATGTTTGATATTTTCCGCCGTCCAATGACGATTCAGATCCGAATCAATAAAGCGAATTCCTTTGGCAATCGCCCGCGTGTTTCCGGCAAGCAAAAACACACGACCTTTCAGTTTTGAAGCAAACTGCGGCAAAATTTTCGCCACTTTTTGCAAAGCGAGCGCACCGCCCGCTTCGTTGCCGTGAACGCTTCCAAAGACAATCAGTGTCGCGCCGAGGGCATCGCCGACGAATTCACCGATCAGATGTTCGCCTTCGTTGATCGAAACGTGCTTTTCCGGCAACTTTTCAGGAATAGAAAGTGTTTGCATCGCTTTATTTAATCGCTTTTGGGGGGCTAACTAAATTATAAAATAAAGTTCGGAAAATAGCAGTAAGCGATGCAGAAAGAAAAAGTTGCGCGAATTATTAGAGCAATTTATTAATTTTCCGATGTTTTTGTCTTCGTTCAGAGTCCAAACTTTAGTTTGCTTCCCGCCGCGTTTCGCTGGCGGGGACACGCTGAAGCGTGAACTCAGAACATCAGAGAACTTAAAAATTGCTCTACTTATAAGTCCGAATTTATGCCGATTAAATTCAGTTGTTGAAACGGCGTTTCGGTCGGATACCAAAAGCGTGTAATCCAAAACCATTGCACCGTGCCTAAAAGAGAAAGCACGATCGTGTTAAGATAAGCGCCTTCAATCGAAAGCGGATTCATCTCCAAAACATACCACGCGAAAAAGACGACCGCTCCGCCGAAAAGACTGCACGGCAACGCGATCAGCAGCATCACGCCGTCGAGCACGAGCAGCGTGTTCAGAAGATTGGGCGATTCATCCGCAAACTGTGCGTAGATCAATAACCCGAGCGAAAGAACGGCGACCGCTGACCAGATACGTTTCAAGTTTGTTTTTATATTCATAATTTTTTTCTCCTTAAGATTGGTAACTCTTTAGACACCGGCTTGTTTGATTTGTTCCCGCTCGGGCAAAAAGTTTGCCGTCTTATTCAAAAGAAAATTTAACCGGAGAATTTGTTCGGATAGCTGCGCCGCCGAAAAGAACAAAGCCTCCCGCACCGCTCAGAATCGCTTCGAGACGATGCCGTCCGGCGATTGACGTTCTGATCGTGAGTTCCTGTAGGCGGCTAAGTTCTTTCGGAATTGAATCGGGATGTTCGCGCTAATAACTCAGTAAATCATTCCCATCCGGAAATATTCTTCTTCATCTCGTCGGGATCGGCAACTATACGGTGACCTCAACCGTAAATCATTCCCATCCGGAAATATTCTTCTTCATCTCTCGCGGCGGCGTCTTTCCATTCGTCAAAAACTTTCTGCATTGCCGGCAGTTCCGCTTGTGCCCGGTCGGGCAGCAGGGCGATGATTCGGGCAGGCAGGACGAAATCGTCAAGGTATATTTCCAGCATTGCGGCGATTCGCCGTCCCATGTTGTCGTTCGGCAGGAGCAGACAAAAATCAACCATTTCCTTGAAAATATCCTTTATGACCGGGGCGTGTTCGTCATTAATCGCGAAATCATAGAGACCGTCGCAGGAAAGATGCGAGCAGGTGCTCGACCAGCCCTCGTCCCGACCATGACTGCGGTTAAGAGGCCATTTTAAGCCTGCTTCGCCAAGTCGTCTGACAATAAAATTGCGGAGGTATTCGGAGAAAATTTTAGCGTCGCAGCCCTCGCTGTCGAAGAGTAAACCTGTCAACCGTGCGGGATCGTAGAGGCTTAATTTTACTAGGGAAACTGTTTCCAAGCAGTCGAAATATTGGAGTAAATCTATCAACCGTGCGGGATTGTCGAGGTTTAATAGGGAAAATGTTTCCAATTCGGCGGGGTTTTCCGGCAAGGTCTGTTTTTCACCATGAAAAGCAAAATCTACCGCCGCCTGAAATTCCGCCGCCGAGACTTGATTTATTTCGCTCTTTTCGGAAGCAATGTAAAATCCGAAATGACTCACCTGATTATCTTCGGTAATACTCCACTTGATCTTTTTCGCCTTGGCGGGCGAAAAAACTACCGAATTAAAATTTTGCACGGATAATAGCGAACCGTCGCTGTTTCCGAGCCGCCAGTCCTGCCCGTAGATTTTTTCATAAATTTTTTCGAGATAAATGTCTTGCAAATGTCTGCCTTCAATCCAACTGCCCGGAACGTGGCAAAAATAATTATTGAGAAAAGCAGCCGACGGCGTGAAAAACCCGCCGCTCGGTGCCGACATTCTTCCGTCCCGAAAGCTGATCAGTAAGGTTGCAAAAGTCGTTTCAGAGAAAAGTACCGGCGAATCTGTTTTGAACGAATTTTCCGGCGCGGCAATTTGCCGGGACGAATCAATCTGAGTTTGAAATTCATTGACCGGAACGCGCTTTATTTCCTCGTTTTCGGAAGCGATAAAAAACAATGTGAAGCCTTCTTTATTAATTACCAGATCATTCCATACAGCTCTTTTGACCAACTCGGGCGAAAGCACCCGCGAGTAAAAGCCGGACATGTAGTAAATCCAGTCCTCGGCATTTACCGTTTGCCGGTTTGGTTCGTAAACAGAAGCAAAGATTTTTTCAACAGAAGCAAAGATTTTTTCGAGATAATCGTATTTTAATTCATTGTTTTCCGTCCAATCAGGCGGCACGCGGCAATAAATATTCCGGAAGGTTGGATTCCGGAACTTTGGCTCGGACGAATGATACTGACAGTCTTTTATTTTGATCAGGACTGTTTCCAAATGCGCTTTCGGCTCGTTTTTGGGTTCGCCTAAAATTTCGTTCATATTTGCGATGTGCGGCGGCAAAACTCCGCGCTATGTTTGAATATTAGAGAGAAAATTACCTTCATAACTTTTACATTTTTTACTAAATCTTATCTTTGAAGGAGTTTTCTTTCGCAAAACGCTGCAAACGATTGGTATTCGGTAAAAGCCCTGACCATCTGCTGTCCGTCAGCATATCTCGCGTTCGAGGCGATAAAGGGATTGACATCGGGAAATGTGCCGCACGCGATAAAATGCCAATCCGGCAAAGCGAAAGCCGCGCCGTAAAGCTCGTTGATATCTTCTATTCCTTTAGACTCGATCATTTTCCGGGCTAATACGTCAAAGTCTATGTCATTTGCCATAATATTAATAAAATTATGAATCTGTTAATTCTTGTTCTGAAAGCTACAGATTTCGATATTTTTCTATAATAAAGACAATCTTTGGTTTAGTCCAAATTCCGCGCCTGTTTTTTTAACGTGATATAATTTTCACGAAATTTCTCTGAGTCAGAACCGTTGGCGGTCGCCAATGGTTTAACTCGATTTTTAATTAGCGGGAGTTAAACCATTGGCGACCGCCAAACCTTCTTCTGA
>JANPDZ010000993.1:0-7784 GCA_031431735.1 Acidobacteriota bacterium
CAGTCATTTTCGAGTAGAGAGTGGAGAGTAGAGAGTGGAGAGTTCGGAGGTTTTTATTATCCACTCTCTACTCTCCACTCTCCACTATTTTGTATATGAAGAAATCGGTTGCAGACTCAGACCGAAATCCTGCGGGTTTTCACCGATAATTGCCGCCGCAAAAAATTTCGGAACATAATTTATGTTTTCGTTGCTGAACTGTTTTCCGGCACCGCCTTGCATTAAATTTTTATTGGCGGCGAGCGTCCAAAAACTCCGATCTTGCCCGGCCGCGCCTGCAAACACACTATCAATATTTTTACTTAGATTTCCTTGCCCGCTATTAAAACTCGCAATCGCGAGCGGAACACTGTCGGGCGCAGTGCCAAATTTCGCAATCAGCGATTTTAAATATTTTGCGCCGGCGGCCGCCGATTTGTTTGGATTGCAGCGGTCCTCCGGATTTTTGTCCGCGTCGTAATCGGGCCAAGATTTCGCTAAAAACTGAAACATACCTTTCGCGCCCGTTGGACTGGTTAAACACGGGCAGTGTTCGCCTTCGATCATTGCTACATAAAGCCCGATTTGCGGTTCGATGCCCTCGGACCGAAAACTGCGGACCACCATCGGACTTGTTTTGGTGGCGCGATTTAAGACACTTATAAAATCGCTTTTATTCCAACCTTTTTGCTCACACGAATCTTTTGTTGCGTTCTTCAAACGACTGACATAGCCGCCCAGGAATTTTTTGATCTCCTGCATGGCTTCATCCGGAATCGGATCGCTTTTCTGATTGCCGATAATTCGCGCGATCTTTTCGGCTTTGACGGCAACATACTTCTTTTTGTCATCTTCCGACATATCCTGGTATTTTCCTTTTGGCAGAACGACTATCGTCCCGTTGTTTGTTACTTCAACCGTTTTATTTTCAATTATTTCCGGGCTGCCGCCGCTGTTCGCAAGATTGTCGGGTGTCGCGGTTGATTTCGGCGTTTTGCTAGTGTTCTTATTGGCGTTTTTATTGTCGGAAGATTGAGGCGTGTATTCTTCATACGGCGTTTCGTCAACGGTTACGGTGTCGTTATTGCCGAAAACCTTGACACCGATAAGAACTGCCGAAACACTGATGACCAAAAGCGCAAATCCGATCAATGCCAAAGGAATCAGGATCGGAAAACCTTGTGAATCTCCGCCGGAAGCCGCGCTTGATTTGGCTTTTTCGTTTGACTTAGTTGGTTTTGAGTCGTGTTTGTTGAAAATTTTGACGGTCAGATTCGTGTTATGACCGATTTTGATTTTGTCGCCATTTTCGAGAACCGTTCCGTTGGAACGAACCTTTTCGCCGTTGACAAAGCTACCGTTGGTCGAATTTTCGTCGAGAATCCAAACATTGTCGCCTTCGCGGTGAACGGTTGCGTGCAGGCGCGATAAACCGTCGTCGTCGAGACGATAATCAGCCTCGCTTCCGCGCCCGAAAGACACCTTGCCTTCTTCGAGCGCGATTTCGCGCGAACCTTCATCAGTTGGATATGTCAGAACTACTTCGAGCATTTCTATTTACCTACAGACGGATAAAGTTCCGAAATCGGACGGTCGTTTTTGAGTCCGAATCTTTGCGGATTTTCGGCGACAATTGCGGCAGCGAAAAATCGCACGACTATTTCTCGTTGGTTCGCGTCCGTGATAACTTTCCAAAATTCCGAACGATCAGCAGGCAAACTCGTTTTCCAGATATTTGCTTCCTGCTCAGTTTTGCCAAAAGCCGCGACCGCATAAATGATGTCAAAGTCAAAAGTTTTGACGATAATATCTATATAAAGTGCCGCTACTTTTGACGCACAATCCTGTGTCGGGTCAGACAAAATTGGTGTTTGGCAAATAACAAAATACAGATTTGCCGTCGCAAAATCACTTGACATCTGCCACAAACCTTCGTTTGCGCCTTGTTTTTCAAGATTAAATTTACTGCGGCTCATCGCTAAAATATAGGGAAGCGACGCGTCCAAATTTCTATCGCGGACAAACGATTGATTGATAACGTCCTTAAAGCCGTTCGCCCGCTGAAAATAACCTTGCGCTGTTGAATAGTCGGCAGTTTTTCTCTGAACTTCCTTGAGAAATTCAGGATTTGAAAGATTGTAAGTTAATTTGACGCCGGTGAATTTGGTGACAACTTTTTCGGTCATCGTTTTAATATCGCTCAACTTAACTTCTTTGCCTTTCGATATTGGCAGTGTCGGCGAAACCTCTGTCGTCGTCGCCGTCGGTGTTGGTTTGACAACTTTTTTTGTTTCAAATTGGACACTAGTCAGAAGCGGCTGCGGAATTGAATTTCCTTCGATGTCCTCAAGCACAACTTGAAAATCATTAAGCATGCCGTTCGCCAACTCGGGATAATCTTGCGGGTCAATTTGCGCTGCGTAAGGTTCAGTGTTCATCTTGGCAATCTCTTTGCCGTTAAGCTTTACGCGAACAATGCTGACACAGGCCGAGTTTTTGACTTCGACCTTTATTTCGGTTTCCTCCGAAATAATTTCGCCGTTGATCGGACTGACGATTCGTGCCGTTGCCTCGCATTTTGACGCTTTGCCGCCCGAAACTGAAACATAAACTGCCGCCACTCCCAAAACTACGGCTAGTCCACAAACAGCACCCGTTACGCCGAGAATTACCGGAAGTCTGGAAGATTTTCCGCCAGTGTCAGCCGGTTGTGTTTCATTGACCGAATCGGATTCGATTGCCTCTTCGGCATTTTCCGGCGTGTCGTCTTCGACAATGAATTCAACAATGACGGAATTCCCGATCGTGATAAAATCGCCGTTGTTGAGCGGGGTTTCGCCCTCGATCTGTTGCCCGTTGATGGTTGTGCCGTTGCTGCTGCCCAAATCGGTCACGACATATTTGCCGTCTTTATACTCAATTTCGGCGTGATTACGCGACATATTTGTATTGTCGGGAAAAGAAACGGTATTGTCCGTCGTCCGGCCGAACGAGGTTGCGTCCTCGCCGATGGTCATTTCTCTTTCGTCAAATTTTATTATCGCTCGCGCCATTTTTTTCGAGAAAAATAGGGAAAAGATTTTAGAAAATCGAACTTGCTTTTGCTATTTTCTAAACTTTTCCCGCTAATTTATTTCTTCATTTTACCAAGAATGAATGTTTCGATGATTTCTTCGTTGTCTTTCGGGTTAATATTGACGATGCGAATCGCAAACGGTGTGTCACCTTGTTGCGAAATCAGTTCCTGACCCGAATCTTCGATCAAATCAACCAAAGTTTTTGATTCAATTTTTCCCGCACTCAGCAGATTGGACAAACTGACCCGCGAATTTTTGACATCATTCGGCAAATCAACCAAACTGTCACGCGTAAAGATCAGCGTGAAATATTCCTGCGGCGATTGATCGTATGGGAAAAGCGTCAGTGCGCAATCACGCGGTTCGGGAACATATTCCTTCGGACAATTGCTCGGCAAAACATATTCAATATTTGCTTTCACCAGATTGCTTCCGTTATTAACAAGCGTCGTCGGGAAAATAATTTCACCGTCCGCTTCGGGCGAAGCCTGCCTGATGACATAAAGATAGCCCGATTGATTTGCTTTGATCGACATCCGCAAACGGTCATTCGGCGTAAACGCGGCAATCGGATTGACTTCCGATTCCTTGCCTTCTTTATCAACCGTCAAAAGCCGTAACTGCGCCGCCATGAGCGGAACCTGAATAGTTTTAACTACTTTCTTGACAGTTTTTGTATTTGTTGATTTTTTGTAATTCGTGCGGCTTTTTTTCTGGACGCGCACAATTGACACCTTCCGCGTGATATTAACTTTTTTCGAGACCGGCTTGGCTTTCGGTCTGATGGTCGTTTTGGCTTTTTGTTTGGTCACCATAACGTCATCAATTTGTGCCGAAACGCTCGAAACTCCGATGAGTAACATCCACGCTCCTAATCCGAATATTATAAATTTGAGTTTTTTCTTTTTGTTGATAAATTTCATTCTCAATTCCCTCGCAAGTTTTTTGACGCTTGTAATATAGATTATTTGCTTTGCTATTTTTTCAAAAATTCCTGAAGACGTACATCGTCCGCCGAAACCGCACAGCGAAAACCGATGGCTGCCGCGAAAAGTTTGTCTTCGTCCTCGCCTGATGCAACTGTCGGCGGAACATAAATTCGTTTCATTGTTTTTAGATTTTCATTCGTTTTCAAGCCGAAATGTCCGCCGCGTACGACGCGATTTATTTCGCCGAAATTTGGATTAGAAGTTGTGTTTCCGGGATACGGTTGAAAAAACGCATCAACCCATTCAGCGACGTTTCCCGCCATATCCATCGCGCCCGAAGGGCTTGCGCCCGAAGGGAACGAGCCGACATCTTTCGGCGTGTCCAGTCCGAAAGCCGCTTTGCCGCTTTCAAACGACGCGCCCCACGGAAATTCTAGTTTACTTTGTTTGGCGGGATTCCACGACGCGGCTTTTTCCCATTCCTGTTCGGTCGGCAGACGTTTTCCCGCCCAAACCGCATACGCTTTGGCATCGTCGAACGAAACACCTAAAACAGGCGCGTTCGGACGCTTTTCAAAATAACCTTTTTCCCAAAAAGGGTCGGGCGGCGGTTGTTTTCCGTTTGCCGTGCAAAATTCCTTGTATTGCGCGTTAGATACTTCCGTTTTGTCCACATAAAACGCGGGCACTGTAACTTTATGCGCGGGTTTTGATTCGTCGCCGCCCGTGTCGCTGCCCATTGTAAATTCGCCGGCGGCGACCAAAACCATATCGCTTTTGTAATTTATCGTCGCCGGTAAAGTATTTGTGGTTGCCGCAGTTGGCGCGACATTTGGCGCGACACTCGGTGCAGTTTCGGCTGGCTTATTTGCGTTTGCCGGATTGCTTTTGACTGTGCCGCCGGTGTCGAAATAGAGAAAATAAGCGGCAACTAAAATTGTTGTTAACAGCAAGAAAAATGCGAAAAGACCGCCGAGCATCAAAACCCATTTCATATTTCCGCTTTTCGCTTTGACGGCTGGTTTTTCCTTATTTTCGTTATCGGCAGATTGTTCGGCAACCGCCGATTGTGATGCGGCGGCCGGGCTCGATTCGGTTTGATTTTCAGGCAAACGAAAATAAGGCGTGGTTTTATTCCCTATTTCTTCCTGATCGTAAGGCGAGCCGAAATCTTCATTAAGATTTTTTAAATCAAAGTTCGGCGTGGTTTTGTCAAAAATCGGTTTCTCGCCTTCCGAAATGCGAAAAACGGGCTGCGGCATTTGCCAATCTTCTTTCTTACGGTCTTTTGGAATGCTGACATTTGCCTCGGTCATTCCCCAATCATCTGCCGGCGGGCTTGACGGCGATTTTGGCGTTTCCGAAAACTGTTGCGGAATATTAATATTCGGCGTGGTGTGGTCAAAATCGGAAATCGGCGGATTCGGCATTTGATTTGGCGGCGGAACCGCGTTTTGCGGAATTTTGACGTTGGGCGTTGTCATTCCCCAGTCGTCGGCTGGCGGCGCAATCGGAACTGCATCGGTTTTCGGCGCAAAATTTTCGACCGATTCCTTCGGTTTGAATTCATCTAACCGTTTTGGCGGTATCGTCATTCCCCAATCGTCATCTTTCGGATTATCGCTCATTATATTTTTCTCCAAGTCAAAAAATTGCCAACAGATAAGAATTTGCCAATAGATAAGAAAATGTAAAAAGACAAACCGATAATGCGGCTTATGGTTTGAATTTTCAAGTTATTTTACCTGTATTTTTTTTCGTTTCAAATATATTCTAAACGCTTTGTCAATTACTTTGGCAAATCCAGCACGTCCGAACGCGTAATAATGCCCGTAATTCGTTTGAAATCTTCAATCAAAACGGCGGGCGATTTTTGCAGTTTGACCTTGATCTCGTCCGAACCGGTGTCCAGATCAACAATCGGAAAACTCTTGTCCATCACGTCGCCGACCTTTGAATTCAGCAAATCGCGGTCTTTCAGGAGTTTTGTCAGAATATGGCTTTCGCGCAAACTGCCAACCGATAGATTATCTTCAAGAACCGGAATTTGCGTGACGCCGTTTTCGCTCATTCTGGCGAGCGCATCGCTGACGCTCTCATTGGGCGCAACGAAAATCAGATTCGTTGGCGCACCGTTTGATTTTGTTTCGGCGATCAATCCGGCGGTGATTTTTTGCGGTTCAAGTAGAAGTTTTTCCTTCATCCATTCGTCCGAGTGATGTTTTGTCAGGTAATGTTCGCCCGTGTCGCAGACGATAAAGACAACAACTGCCGATTCATCCAAATCTTTCGCGACTTTCAACGCGCCCCCGAAAATTGTTCCCGTCGAACCGCCGCAGAAAATTCCTTCTTGTCGGCCGAGTTGACGCGAGAGCTCAAAAGATTCGCGGTCGGTGATATTGATTATTTCGTCAATGATTTTGACATCCGCATTGCCGACCGGAATGTTTTGTCCGATGCCTTCGACCAGATAAGGTGTCGCTTCGGGAACGTGACCGGTATCTTTGTATTGTTTGAAAATCGAGCCGTACGGGTCGGCGCCGATGATTTTGATATTCGGATTTTTTTCCTTCAAATAGCGCGCCGTTCCCGTAATCGTTCCGCCCGTGCCGATCGACGCGACAAAATGCGTAATGCGTCCTTCGGTATCGTTCCAGATTTCGGGTCCGGTCGTGCGGTAATGCGCGAGCGGATTTGCCGGATGATTGTATTGGTCGGGATAAAACGAGTTTGGCGTTTGTTCGGCGATGCGTCTTGCAGTTGAAACATAATGATCGGGCGAACCGTATTTTGCCGCCGCTGAACATATCACAACATCTGCGCCGACCGCTTTCAGATAACGGCGTTTTTCGACCGAAACTTTATCGGTCATCACAAAAATACATTTGTAGCCGCGGACTGCCGCGACGAGTGCCATTCCGATTCCCGTGTTGCCGCTGGTTGCTTCGATCAGCGTTCCACCGGGCTTTACAATTCCTTTTTCTTCGGCATCGTTGATCATCGAAACGCCGATCCGGTCTTTGACCGAATAACCCGGATTGAGACTTTCGAGTTTGGCGAAAACCTGCGCTTTGATGCCGTGCTGACGCGTAATATTGTTGATTTTAACAAGCGGCGTGTTGCCGATCAGTTCTAAAACATCGCTGTAAAATTTCATTTTGATAAAGATTTCCTGAAAATGCCTAAGTTATGACACGATAATTTTAGCCTTAGTTTCGCGTTGTGCAAAATTGAAACCGAAAAAAAAGATATTTGTCTGCCGAATGATCTAAGGTTTTGCCAAAATCTCGGTTTTTTTTGCCAAAAGTTGCGCCGGATCATTTGTAATGACGGCAAATAAACCCAAGTTGAAAGCGCGTTTTACCCAACGCGGATTGTCTGCCGTCCAAATCGTCACGGGCAGATCTTTCTTTGCGGCTTTTTTCATCAATTTGCGCGTGGCGAGCGAAAAATGCACCGAGATCATATCCGCGCCGAGTTCGTGAGCGATCTTCACAAGGCGTTTTTCCTTGCGCAGAATCGTCATAATTTTCGGTGCAAAAAGCGCGGACGTTCTGACTTTCGGGCAAAGACGGCGAATGTGCGGAATGACCTCAAGCTGAAAACTTTTGACGATCATATTTGGCAGCAACAGCGAATCGGAAATCACTTCGCAGACCGCTTTCGAGAGTTTTTCCGTTTCCGATTCGCCGCATTTCAGTTCGATGTAGATCAAACCTTTAAAATCTTTCAGAAAATCCAAAAGCTGCCAAAGCGTCGGAATCCTTTCGCCGGAAAAATCGTCGTTTGATTGATTTGG
>JANPDZ010000994.1:0-2501 GCA_031431735.1 Acidobacteriota bacterium
CTGTCTACCAATTGACGTACGTGCCCGCAAATCTTTCTGTTTTTTCAACAAACAGCACGTTTATTTCAAAAAAACCGCTCTTTTTATTTCAAAAGAGCGAACTGTCATACTACGAAAATTCGGCTTTATCTGTCAAGTTTAGGAAGCAATTTTTTGTTTTCAGTAATTTCTCTTTTGCAGCACTGGTTTAACTGACGATTCGTTTTTGACCGCTTTTTCGTCATAAATCAAGATCGTCCCGCCAAAACCGACGGCGAAACCTCTTTTGCCGACGAATAAAACCTTTTCGAGCTTGTGTTTGACGCTCGTAGTTTCCACACTCCAAACATTTCCGGCAGTTTTCGTGTGCAAAATCAGGCCTTCGTCGCCGACTGCCCAGCCTTCCGCTGTATTGGCGAAAAAGACATCAGACAAATCTTTTGTCACGCCCGAATTTTGTTCGCGCCACGTTTTTCCGCCGCTGACGGTCTGAAAGATCTTTCCCTGTGAGCCAACCGCCCAGCCGTTTCGCTGATTGGCGAAAAAAACTGAATTGAATTTTGCCGTTTTATCGCCGAAAACATTTGCCTGATTCCAACTGGCGCCCGCGTCTTCGGTAAAATAGACGGTTCCGCCCGCGCCGACGATCGTGCCGTGCTGCTCATCAGAAAAAATTCCGTCGAGCAGCAGATAGCGAATCGGCGACGGTAATTTTTCCCAAGTTTGTCCGTCCGCGCGAAGTTCAAAAAACGCACCGTTTTCGCCAATCGCGATGCCTTTGCCTTTTTGATTAAAGAAAATTTTTGTGATTCGGTTGCGTCCGCCGTCCGTGAACTCGACCTTTTCCCAAGTTTCGCCGCTGTCGGTTGTTTTCATCAAATATGACGAAGAATTTTGACGACGATTAAAGATGTCGCGTTCGCACAAAAGCCAGCCGTGATAGACATCGGTAAAGACGATTTGGAGAATTTTGTCGTCGGTAAAATTTTTGTGTTTCTTCCAGGTTTTTCCGCCGTCCGCAGTTTCGAGAAACGCGCCCTTGCTGCCCGCGACAAAGCCTTCGTTTTCATTAAAAAAGTAAACGTCGTGCAGCCAAGCGAACGTTTTGGTGTTTTGCTTTATCCAATCGGCTTTGACCGTTTGAAAAGCGGCAAAACAAAACAAAATAATAGAAATTTTCTTAAGCCAAATCATTTGTTTGATGAAAAAAAATTGCGACTTGACGATTGGAAACAATCCCAAATCCCAAATCCCAAATCCCTTAAAACGGGCTGCCGAAAAGAATTCGCAATGCACTAAATCGCCCAACGTAATCGAAGAATTTCTCAATGGTGAAACCTTTGCCGCCAACGACGACCTGATCGCCCGGATTTAAGAAGATCATCGGCTGTTTGCCGTTTTCGATTTCAATGAGATTGACATCTTTGCGCGAAAGCCTGCCTTGCGCGTCATAGCTGATAACGGAAACCTTTTTCCGGTCGCCTTCTTTGGTAATACCGCCGGCTTCGATGATCGCTTCATAAAGACTCACTTTGCGATCCATAATGCGAATGCCGGGCGCGGCAACCTTGCCCATCACGCTGTAACGCACGGACATTGCCTTATCGAGCGTCACGGTGACTTTCGGTTCGATGATGTATTCGTCAAGTTTTTTGGTGATTTCCTCGGCAACCTGCTCGACGGTTTTGCCGCCAACCAGCACGCCTTCACGAATCAGCGGATACGAAATTCGCGCGGTCGGCGGAACGGTGATGCCGGTTTTGCAATAATCGGGACACTGACCGAAAACTTCGACCGTGATAATGTCGTTCGGGCCGAGCCGGTATTCTTTCAAATAATTGTTGTAATACGGCAGAACATTTTCGGTTTCGTCGGGTTTCACCTCAGCAGTTTTATCGTCCGTGACGGGCGGAGTCGGAGTTGTCGCCGGTTCGACTTTCGCCGGTTCGATTTTCTCTTTGTCGGTCGAATCCGTCGTGGTTTCGGTCGAATCCGTTTTAACTTCGTCCGGCGCAATGCGGTCGCGTGTTTTCGGGTTCTCCGTTTGTGCAAAAACTCCAAACGCGAAGATCAAACCGACCGCCAAACTTAAACTAACTCTTTGCAAAAATATTACCGCTTTCATCTTTATCTCTCCATCATTCGATAAAAACACCGATTAGATGCTTTTATCCAACATTTCTAACGAAACAATCTCCCCGTCTCCCCGTCTCCCCGTCTCTCCGTCTCTCCGTCCCTCCGTCTCCCCCGTCTCGCTACCTGCTGCCTTTGCTGAACAAAACCGTTTTGACGGTTTCAAAAACAATTACCAGATCGAGGGCGAGACTCTGATTTTTGATGTAATACAATTCGTATTGTAATTTCTGCCGCGCATCTTCGACCGATGCGCCATACGGATATTTGATCTGCGCCCAACCCGTGAGTCCCGGCGCGACGAGATGCCGATGCTCGTAAAACGGAATTTCTTCCGCCAATTGTGCAACAAAATGCGGTCGTTCGGGGCGCGGCCCAACAAAGCTCAT
>JANPDZ010000995.1:0-10313 GCA_031431735.1 Acidobacteriota bacterium
TCTGCCGATAATGTCGAAACCAAGTTCGGCAAGATTGTACCGATTAAGGAGCGCAACGAGTTTTTTGATTTCTTCGATGACTTCGCGTGAATCGGGAAACGCCAATTCGTCAACAAAATCAACATTGAAAACATTTTCGTAATCAATCTTTAAGGCTTCGTTGAAATAAGTTTGCAGATGCGTTTGCAAAACCGCGCCTTTCGTCAAACCTTGTGGAATCTCCAACGGGTCAAGATCGTTCGGGCGTTTATTTTGTAATGTATCGTAAAAAAGAATTTTGTTGACGAGCAGATAAGAAGCCTGTCGCGCCGCTTTTTCAAAATCGTCATAACTTCCCGCAAAATTCCAACTTTGGTCAAAAAACCATTTCGCCAAATTCTGCAAAAAGTTCGCATCTTCAGCGCATTTGTCTTCGATAATTTGGCTGTAATAATGCGTCAGAAGATTGATTTTTTCTTGCAGTTTATTGATCAGAAGTTCATCAACGGGAATTTGTGGTTCGGCTTCTTTGCCTGTGTGAACATTAAAAAGTTTGAGCAGAAATTCTTCGAGATTTTTCTTGATGCGTGTTCTATTACGAGTAGTTTCGAGGTCATCAAGATTCGTCAAATCCGAAAGCGTGTAAGTTTGAATAATCTGCTGTTCTTCGGGCAACATCGCGTTGACCTTTGCCGTGTCAAACCAAACGAGTTTGCGAAAATTGAGCAAAACGAAATACTTTGATTGTCTTTCAGTCGCTTTTTTTCGGGCAGGTTCTTTCAAGTTTTCTTCGTGCTCAAAAACGTCAAAATTCGGGCGTTTCGCTTCAAAAAGACAAAGACAATCTTCGCTTCGACGCGATGCGTAAATCTCCATATCGGGAAATTTGTTGTCTTTTCCCGAAGTTTCGACAATCGATAAACCTAAGTCAAGATTGTGTTTTTCGATAATTTCGCGCATCCACGACATCAAAATCGCCACCGCGCTTCGTTCCGTGATGTGAGTTTTATCGGATTTCATAAATCTTTTTAATCGCTTGACGAACCAGAACTGCCGCTGTCACTTGAACTCGAACTTGAATCAGAGCTCGAACCCGAGTCAGAACTCGAAGAACTGTCGCTGTAACTTGTCTCAGCGGGCGGAGCCGAATGATCGCTGTGACTTGTGTGCGAATGTGCATGCTCGTTCGCGTGCGGATTGTCGTGCGCCGTTCCTTGCGATGCCGAGCTTTCGGAGCTTTGATTTTCAGAAGTCGAATTATCGGTATAAACGGCGGCGGATGTATCGTCAGAATCCGTGTAATCATCGTCCGTTTCAGACGAAACATAATCATTGCCGTAGTTTGAATTACTACTGCTTGAAAAATTTCGGTTCGCCGGTCGCGGTTTTCTGATGCGCCGAAAAACAAACCAAATCAAAGCCGACAAGAACAACATTCCGCCGAAAATTGCAAAAAAGAATACGAGAATGACGGTTACCATAAAAAGTTCTCCCGCGATTTTTTGAAAATACCGGACAAATTAGCTAAGTAGAGCAATTTTAAGTTATCCGGTATTTCGTCAAATGTTTGTAGTTCCGCCTTGAGGCGGTTTCAACATCGCATCAAGTCAAGTTCAAGTTGAAATTTAAGTATTTTATAACTTAGCAAGAGCCGCATAAATGCGGAACTACAAACATTTGAAAACTTATTTTACAGAGTACTTACTTCAAATACATTGCCAGATAAAAAATTCCGACAACAACCAGAATCAAAACAATTGCGACGATCGGAAACCATTTATTCGGCGCATTTTCGGGGGCTTCCCAAACGATTTCGACCGACTTCTTCTGAATCGTCTTGGCTTTGCGCCGCATATTGGCGGCGGATTTTAGCTTTGCTTCTTCCTGAATGCCCGGTTTTTCAGCCTGCGTTTCGGCATTTTTTTCGACCAATAGAGTGTCAGACGGTTTTTCAATCGGTTTGAAGGCTATTGTTTTGACCGCTTCACTATCGAGCGGCTTGGTTCTCAAATCACTGTTTTCCACCAAATCGACCTGCAGCCACGCCGCGCTGACATTTTCTTTTTTTGATTCAGGCAGATTTAACGAAACCGCGCCGCCGCAGTTATAACAAAAAAGCGACCCCGGACGAATATCCGCACCGCAAGCCTCACAAATTTTCTTTTCCACCAATGTATCAGCCATTTTTCAGTTTTTTGTCCTCAAACGAGAGTTTAGAGGCTTTCGGGTTCGCGTTTGACAATCATTTTATTACAGCAAAAATCTCTTTTTCGTCGCCCAAATCACGCGCCGCCGGCGTGATGATAGTTTTTGCCGTGACATAAATCTTTTCGCTTTTTTCGACCGCGCTTCGAACATCCGATTCGCTGACAAAATCAACCGCTGCAGGTTTTGCACCATTCGCTGCCGATGGCGGTTTCAGTTCGTGAATAATCGTTTTGACCGGGCTTTCACTTTGATTTCGGATTTCGGATTTCGGATTTCGGATTTCTTCCCGTGTTTCCGAAAGTTTTTGACTCAAAAATTTATCAACAATCGCCGCAATTTCTGCGCGATTCGGTTTTTGGTCTTTGGTCTTCGATCTTTGGTTTTCGCTCTGTAATTTGTAATTTGTAATTTGTGATTCAGAATGACTTTGGACTCTGGACTTTGGACTTTGGACTGCTTTTGTTTCAAAAGCAACCCGCTTGATGTCCATCAAATGAATCGGTGAAACATTGTCTGATGTAACATTTCCGCCCCACGAACCACAACCCAAAGTCATTGAGGGCGACAGATCGGTCGAAAAACCGATCGCGCCGTGCGTCGTCGGCGAATTGATAATGACACGCGACGCCGGCATTTGCTGACCATATCGAATCGCGGCTTCGCGGCTTTGCGTGTGCATTCCGGCAGTATGTCCCATTCCGCCGAACTGCAAAATTTCTTCGCAGCGATTGGCACCCGCTTCGATGCCGTCCACGACAAAAAATGCGAGCATCGGCGAAAGTTTTTCGATAGACCACGGAAAATCCCGACCGACTCCGCCGCAATCTGCCAATAAACAACGAGTTCCGCCCGGAATCGAAATTCCCGCCAGATTGGCGATAAAATCGGCGGATTTGCCGACGATTTTCGCATTCAATGTCCGCTGGTCGGTCAATAAAACTTTGGCGACCTTGGCGGCTTCGGCTTCGTTCAGAAAATGCCCGCCTTGCAATTTGAATTGTTCGCGCACCGCGCCGACAATCGGCGCATCGCAGACCACCGATTGCTCAGAAGCGCAAATCGTGCCGTTGTCAAAACAAGTTCCCGTCAAAATATCGCTGACGGCTTTTTCGATATTCGCTGTTCTTTCAATAAAACTCGGAACATTTCCCGGGCCGACACCAAACGCCGGTTTGCCCGAAGAATATGCCGCCCGCACCAGCCCGATTCCGCCCGTCGCCAAAATTACGGCGGTCTTTTTGTGCTTCATCAGCGTTTCCGTACCTTCGAGCGCAGAAGTCGTCAAACAGTTGATGGCAGCGGGCGGCAAACCTTCCTTGACGCCGGCTTCTTTCATCACCCGCGCCGTTTCTGCGATACTGCGAGCAGCGGACGGATGCGGTGAAAGCACGATTGTATTGCGTGACTTGATCGCGATGATGATTTTGAAAATTGCCGTCGAAGTCGGGTTCGTCGAGGGAATAATCGCCGCAACAACCCCTCGCGGACTGGCGATTTCGACGATATTCCCGTTATCGCGCACGACACCGACGGTTTTCAGATCTTTGAAATAATTCCAAACGTCTTCCGCTGCAAAACGATTTTTTTCGCGCTTATCGTCTGCTTTGCCAAATCCCGTTTCTTCGTGTGCCATTAATCCGAGACGCGCCGATTCGGCAAGCGCGGCGGTTGCCATCGCTTCGCAGATTCGGTCAATTTTCGCTTGGTCAAATTTCGCAACCGTTGCCCACGCCAGATGCGCGTTTTCCACCGCGTCACGGGCTTCTTGCTGTGAAACTAAATCTTTATCTTCGGACATCTTCGGATTGCGGATTTAGGATTTGGGATTTCGGATTGGCGGCTTATTCAGACAAATCCGAAATCCCAAATCCCAAATCTAAAATTGATTTACTGTTTTCTCGTTTTGCTCTTGTCGCTCGCGGAAATTTCGCTTCCCGCGCCGCCTGAGCCGATTTGACGACTTCCGCCGCCTTGCAGTGCTTTTTCGTCAGGGCTGTAGCCGACCGCGCCGCCTTTCGGCAGAACTCTTTCAACTTCGCCGTGCGGACGCGGAATGACGTGAACCGCAATCAATTCACCGACTCTGCGCGCCGCCGCCGCACCGGCATCCGTTGCCGCTTTGACCGCGCCGACATCGCCGCGGACAAAAATCGTAACATAGCCTGCGCCGATATATTCTTTACCGATAAGTTGAACATTGGCGGCTTTGACCATCGCGTCCGCCGCTTCAACTGCGCCGATAAAACCTTTAGTTTCAACCATTCCGAGTGCTTCTAAACTCATTAGTTATTCCTCTCTTTGACAATTAATTCGTTAAGTTTAATACAAGATTTGAGTAAAACCTAAACCTACCACGCACTCCTTTGAATATCAAGCCGAAACTCCGACAAAAAGTAAAGAAACGATTGACATTAACCGTTTAACAAGGCTATATTTCAACTTTACGAGCATTGCGAGAATAAAACCTTCAAGGAAAGCTAAATATAAAGAAAAAATGTCATTAACTCTTGGTGAAAAATTGCGGCAAGCCCGCGAAGAGCGCGGTATTTCGATCAGCGAGGTCGCCGAGCAAACCCGAATCTCCGCGCATTATCTCGCGTCAATCGAAAATGATGATTTCCGTACTTTGCCCGGCGGAATATTTAACAAGGGATTTGTTAAATCTTACGCCAAATATGTCGGCGTTGACGAACAAGAAGCTTTACAGGATTATTCACAACTGATTACCAGTCAGGAAGGCGAAGCCGAAGAAGAACCGAAAACCTATCGACCCGAAGTTTTAACTGACGACCGCTCATCATCTTCAATGATTCCGACGATTGTTTTTGCAGTCATTATTCTAGCGGCAATGACCTTCGGACTTTTGAAACTGGTTGAATATATACAAAATAATCAAGGTCAAACGGTTTCTAATACAAATACGGCAAACAATTCGGCACAGTCAAACTCAAACACGGCAAATGTTTCGCAACCGCTGCCATCAACGAATGAAATTAAAATTGAAATTAAGCCGCTAGCCGAGAAGATTAATGTGACATCAATCGTTGACGGTAAAAAACTTTCAGAAGATATTTTGCCCGATGCGCCGAAAACTTATACCGGAAAAGATAATGTGAAAATTTCATATTATCGAGGATTTACCCCTGACAAAATTCAAGTAACTTTGAACGGGACAAAAGTTACGCCGCCAAATCCGCCTGCAAAAGGAATGAATTTGTTCTTTGAGATCAATAAAGAAAATATTGTTCAGGTTCTGCAAAGCGGACAAATCCCGTCTCCGGATGCCGCCGCGAACACGGCGAATAAAAATGCACCGCGATAAAAGTTTTATGAGGCTTTTTGAAAAGCTGAAACACAGATTTTTACAATTTATTTGAGCGAAATAACGCCCGCAAATTAAGTGCGGGCTTTTTTATTTAAAAATGGTCTTTGGTTTTTGATCTTCGGCTTTTGTATTTATTTTCAAAGACCAAAGACCAAAGACCAAAGGCCAAAAACTAAATATATGAATATTGAAGACATCAAAGAAGGCTTAACATTTGACGACGTATTATTGGTTCCCGCGTATTCCGACATTCTGCCGAGCGAAACGAATGTCGCGACACGCTTTTCACGAAACATCCATTTGAATATTCCGCTTTGTTCATCGGCGATGGACACCGTCACCGAAGCCTTGCTGGCAATCGCGCTCGCCCAACAAGGCGGCATCGGTGTCATTCACAAAAATTTTTCCATCGCTGAACAAGCGGAAGTAGTTGTTAAGGTAAAACGGAGCGAATCAGGAATGATCGTTGATCCGGTCACGATTCACGATTCAGCACTCGTCAGCGAAGCGTTGGAAATTATGGAACGCTACCGCATTTCGGGTGTTCCCGTCATTGATGCGCAAGGGTTGCTCGTCGGCATTATTACCAACCGCGACCTGCGTTTTGAAACGCGCTTCAACATTCCCGTCTCGGAAGTGATGACGCCGCAGCCACTCGTTACGGTTCCGGTCGGCACGACTCTCAACGAAGCAAAGGTCAAACTCCAAAAATACCGCATCGAAAAACTGCTGGTCGTTGATGATGACGGGCGGCTCAAAGGTTTGATCACCGTCAAAGACATTCAAAAAGCAATTCGTTATCCGTTTGCGGCAAAAGACGGTTTGGGACGGCTTCGCTGTGCGGCGGCGATCGGCGCAACCGGCGATTTTCTCGAGCGCGCCGAAGCTTTGATAAATTCCCGCGTTGATGCGATCGTCATTGACACCGCCCACGGACATTCGAGCCGCGTTATCGAAGCCGTCAAAAAAGTTAAAGCGAAATTTCCCGAAATTGATGTTATCGCGGGCAATGTTGCAACTGCCGAAGCCACATTGGAATTGATAAAATCCGGCGTTGATGCGGTCAAGACTGGGGTTGGGCCTGGCTCGATTTGCACCACTAGAATTGTTACCGGCGCGGGCGTTCCGCAAATCACAGCAATTATGGAATGTGTTAACGCCGCGAAAGGAACGGGCGTTCCCGTCATCGCTGACGGCGGCGTGAAATTTTCGGGCGATGTCGTCAAGGCGATCGTCGCAGGTGCGGCGACGGTGATGATCGGTTCGCTGTTTGCAGGAACGGAAGAAGCGCCGGGCGAAGTTATTCTCTTTCAAGGCCGAAATTTCAAAACCTATCGCGGAATGGGTTCGATCGGTGCGATGAAACAAGGTTCAAGCGACCGATACGCGCAGGAAGGCACAGTTTCAGATTCGAAATATGTTCCCGAAGGTATCGAAGGCCGTGTTCCTTATAAAGGTTCGCTCTCGGAAATGGTCACACAACTCGTCGGCGGTTTGCGTTCGGGAATGGGCTATACAGGTTGTAAAACTATCGAAGAACTCCACGAAAAAGCGAAATTTGTGCGCATCACGTCGGCCGGTTTACGCGAATCGCACGTTCACGACGTAATTATCACAAAAGAAGCTCCGAATTATCGTCTGGAAAGTTAAAATGGAAAGTTAAAAGCAAATATTTGCCCGCGAAATACGCGAAAAAGCGCGAAAAATAAATCAATTAAATTTTTCTTTCGCGCCATTTCGCGTATTTCGCGGGCAAATATTCTTATAAAAACTTCGGTGATTGCTTCGTTTCCAAAACCTCGATCATATCGCCGACCCGCAAAATATCGCCTTCACATTCGGCGATCAGATTTTGTCCGAAAAGGATTTTTTTCTTGATGCTTCTTTTCGGAATGCGAAATTTTGCGAGCGTTTTTAAAGGTTCAACGCCCTGTTTTTCGCCCGTCGTTTGCTCGATCGTCGTTATCACGCACCGCGCGCAAGGTTTGACACCGTGAAAAACCGTTTCACCGATTTTTATTTTTTTCCACGAATCTTCCGCAAACGCTTCAGAATCCGAGACGACAAAATTCGGTCGAAAACGATTCATCGGCAGATCGTTTTCGAGACGCGAATTCAGATCCGCCAGCGAATTTTCGCCGATTATCAAAAACGGATGGGCATCGGCAAACGAAACGTGGTCGTCCGTTTTGACCTTGTAAAAATAATTAACCTTGCGCTGAGTTTCTTCAGGCATCACGGCAAGCCGGCAATTTGTCTGCAGAACATCGCTAAACCATTCATTGACCGCATCTTCATAGATTTTTGCCGGACATCGGTTACTCCAGATTTTAACGATTTCGGTTTCGTCCGTGGGCGGCTTAAACGGAATTAACAAATGACTGCCTTCGTATAAAACCTGCAAACCGTCATCCAAAATTTCGACTTTGACGGTCGCCATTTTCGGGAATTCGCGCTGCGTTAGAAATTTATTATGTTCATCAATCAGCAGCCAACGGCGGTCAAATTCAAGTCCGCGCCTCTCGATCTTCGATTCTTTAAGCGAAATTCCTGCCAAAGACTTTATTGGATAGATATTTATTTCGGAAAGATACATAGAAACTTGATAACAGTATTGTCAGATTTTCTAAAAGTTAGCATTCACACTTGACAGCGTTAAACTATGTTTAGTATATTAGCACTCATCAGAGTGGAGTGCTAAAACTAAAAATAATGCGCTTCGTTCACAAGTAATCTTATACATTTTATCAAATTTTCAAAAGGAGTAAAAAAATGGCAACAACAATTAAACCATTGCACGACAGAGTTATTGTTCGTCGTATCGAAGATAACGTAAATCAAACCGCAGGCGGACTTTTCATTCCTGATTCGGCAAAAGAAAAACCGCAAGAAGGCGAAGTAATCGCTGCCGGTGACGGAAAATACAGAGAAGACGGAACTCGTCAGACTTTGGACGTCAAGAAAGGCGACCGCATACTTTTCGGTAAATACAGCGGTTCGGAAATCAAAATTGACGGCGAAGAATTATTGATTATGCGCGAAGACGAAATCCTCGGAATCGTCGAACGCGCCGGAGCATCGGCTAAGTAAGCAGTTGGCTGTCGGCAGTTGGCAGTCTCTTTTACTGACCACTGACCACTGACCACTAACAACTAATAAAAGGAGTTAATAAAAGATTATGGCTAAACAAGTAGTTCACGGAGAAGAATCACGCGCCGCGATTTTGCGCGGAGTTAACCAACTCGCCGACGCGGTCAAAGTTACGCTCGGACCAAAGGGGCGCAATGTCGTCATTGACAAAAAATTCGGTTCGCCGACGATCACGAAAGACGGAGTAACGGTTGCAAAAGAAATCGAATTGAAAGATCCATTGGAAAATATGGGCGCCCAGATGGTGCGTGAAGTTGCTTCGAAAACCTCGGACGTTGCCGGCGACGGAACGACGACGGCGACCGTTTTGGCGCAAGCGATCTTCAAAGAAGGCGTTCGCACAGTTGCCGCCGGAGCAAATCCGATGGCACTCAAACGCGGTATCGAAAAAGCGGTTGCGGCAGTCGTTGCCCAAATCGAAAGCATCGCGACGCCCGTCAAGAGCGATGATATTGCCAATGTCGGAACAGTTTCGGCAAACGGCGATACAAAAATCGGTGAGATCATTGCCGAAGCGATGGACAAAGTCGGCAAAGACGGCGTGATCACGGTTGAAGAATCGAAAACGATGGACACGACGCTCGAAGTCGTTGACGGTATGCAGTTTGACAGAGGTTATTTGTCACCGTATTTTGTCACTGACGCTGACCGCATGGAAGCCGTTTTGGACGAACCGTATATTCTCATCAACGAGAAAAAAGTTTCGAATATGCGCGATCTGCTGCCAATTCTCGAACAGGTTGCCAAAATGGGCCGACCGTTGCTGATCATTGCTGAAGATGTCGAAGGCGAAGCCCTGGCGACACTGGTTGTCAACAAATTACGCGGAACATTGAATGTCGCGGCTGTTAAAGCTCCGGGATTCGGCGACCGCCGCAAAGCGATGCTCGAAGACATTGCGACTTTAACGGGCGGCAAAGTCATCTCGGAAGATTTGGGCATCAAGCTCGAAACCGTCGCGCTCGAAGATCTCGGCAAAGCCAAACGCATCACGATTGACAAAGATAACACAACGATTGTTGACGGTCAGGGTGATACAGGTGCGGTTGATGGACGCGTCAAAACGCTTCGCAACCAGATCGAAGAAACCAGTTCGGATTACGACCGCGAAAAATTGCAGGAACGTCTCGCCAAATTAGTCGGCGGCGTGGCAGTCATCAAAGTCGGTGCGGCAACCGAAACCGAAATGAAGGAAAAGAAAGCACGGGTTGAAGATGCGATGCACGCAACGCGCGCGGCAGTCGAAGAAGGAATCGTCGCGGGCGGCGGTGTTGCACTGGTTCGTGCTTCGAAAGTTCTCGACACTCTCGTTCTCAATGCGGCTGACTCTGACGAACAGATCGGAGTTTCGATCGTTCGCCGCGCACTCGAAGAACCGCTTCGACAGATCGCTTCAAATGCCGGCAAAGAAGGCGCGGTGATCGTCGAAAGAATTCGCAACGAAGACAGCGAAAACTTCGGCTTCAACGCGGCCACCGAAGTCTTTGAAGATTTGGTTGCGGCAGGTGTCATTGACCCGGCGAAAGTTACGCGCTACGCACTGCAAAACGCGGCTTCAATCGCCGGCTTGATGCTCACGACCGAAGCGATGATTGCCGATGTGCCTGACGAAAAAGGCGAAGGCGGCATGGGCGGCGGCGGCATGGGCGGC
>JANPDZ010000996.1:0-5725 GCA_031431735.1 Acidobacteriota bacterium
GATTTTGCAGAAACATTCACGAAGTATGAGTGAAATTCGCCCTTACCTTTTGTGTGCTTCTGCATTGTGTTAGACAACTTTGGCTTACCTGCTTATATCAATAGGATAGAAAACTGTTAAAGTGAGTTTGAAGCTGACGGCGACCTTTCACAGATTTACGGCAAAGCCGATTCAAGCGCACCTGAGCGAACCTACGCCAATGGTTTCAGCTACACGGCGGACGGCAAGATTCAACGTCTGAAACTTGGGAATAATCGCTGGGAATCAGCGAAATTCAACGATAGATTGCAAGTGACGGAACTGGCTCTCGGCACATCGGACGGTGACGGAAGTCTGTGGAAACTGAAATACGATTACGGCGAGCTAAACGCGAACGGCGTTGATGTTGACGCCAATAAGAACACGGGCAACATTGCCAAACAAACGATCACCTTCAACGGCTTAACGAATCCGCTCGTCCAGACCTTCAAATACGATTCACTTTATCGCCTGACCGAAGCCAAAGAAATGAGCGGTTCGAATCAAACGTGGAAAGAGAATTTCAGCTATGACCGCTACGGCAATCGAACCGGACTGGAAAAGTATGTCGGCACGACGCTGATCGTCAATAACAATAAAACTCACCCGACGATTGACCCGAACACAAATCGCTTCAATTCGGGACAAGGTTATCTTTACGATAAAAACGGCAATATCATTCAGGATGTTGGCGATCAAAATGCGGTCCGAACCTTTGTCTTTAATGGCGAGAATAAACAAAGATTCGTCGTTCAAGCAGGTAAAAATGTCGGCGAATATTTTTACGACGGCGAAGGCAATCGCGTCAAGAAGATAGTTTATGACGCAAACGGCGTAACCGTTAAGGAAGAAACCATCTTTGTCTATTCAGCAGGCAAACTGGTTGAAGAATATTCAACCAAAGCACCGCCACCGAATCCGACGACCAGCTACACGGCAACCGATCAACTCGGCTCTCCGCGAGTCATCACGAATTCACTTGGTGAAGTTGTCTCGCGGCGTGATTTTATGCCGTTCGGTGAAGAAATCACGAATAACATCGGAGAACGAGTAGCAGAAAGTCTGAAATACGGGGTTGCGGATGGAGTGCGTCAAAAATTCACAGGTTATCAAAAGGACGAGGAAACCGCATTAGACTTCGCCGAAGCGCGGATGTATGAAAATCGGCATGGGCGATTCACTGCGGTTGATCCGCTCTTGGCATCAGGGAAATCAGCCAATCCGCAGACTTTCAATCGATATGTTTATTGTTTGAACAATCCATTGATTTTTACTGATCCTGACGGATTGCAGGTTGCATCTTATGCGGGAAAAGTTTATACGAATGCCGACCAAACCCAATTTCATAGGAAACCGTTTGAAGGATCGAGTCTATTTGAAGGTGATTCTCGCTATGCAGATGCAGATGATGGATTTACTTATGTGGTAAGCAGCGGAGGATATTATTCAATCGGTAATACCGCAACTATAAAAGAAAGATCAAGTAAAATAATGGCAGATTCTCTGACTCGAACAAATGCTTTGATTGACAGCTTTTCACCTACCACGTTTGTCTCTGAATCCTATGTAAATCCGCCCGGCTGGGATGAAGCTTCTCGAAAACCAAGGGGAGGTAGATTCACAATTTCAGAAGAGGGTGAAACGGATATTGATAGATGGGAAAATGAAATGGACAGTGATAAGGTATATGGATTGCTGGGGGCAACTCAAAATATCAATCTGGGTGGATTTAGATCGCCGCCAAACATTACTCCAATAAATCGGCAATCAATAGTGGCATTTCAATCTGGAGAATTAACAATAAATAGATCTATATATCCGGGGGCAGAAAAGACACACCTTACTGTTGGAACTAATTCATACAAAACAGATTTAATACAAAATAAAGGCAGTGATGCTATAGTAAGAAGAGTATTTAATATTCCCAATATAAATGGTACTCGGAAAGTCACCGTTCCCAATTTGCAAGGATCTGTTAATTTTCAACAAAGTCAAGTAAAAATTGGAAATGTGGGGCGGTATAATCAGGTTACAAATGGTTGTTTCTCTTATACATGTAATGTATTACAAGCAGGGGGGCTTAGCCGAACTCGGTCAACGTGGGAAACTACAAGAATATATATCTTCGGACAATAATTATTATAAAGGTAAAACAAAATGGGTGCAATGTTATGTGAGATACATGGAGGGGTTGGTAGTATATTTGGTTGTACGCATATACATAACTATTTTCCTAAAGCACAATCAGAGAAGCAGAATGAAGTTAAACCTGATTTTGATACCATTTTTCTTACAAGGTTAATTTTTACAAAGCCTTTGAAGATTCCAGGAAGATATTGTTACTGTAATATGTGTTCTTTAGAGTATAAGTTTTGTGGAAGGGGATTTTCTGAAATTCTACATTTATTAACAAATTGTATAAATGTTTACCGTTTTATTGAAAAAGATTCAAAGGTCGTTTGTATCATTTGCCTGTTTATTGAATGTTTTGGTTCTGATCAGTACCATGAGAGGATTTTTGAAAATAATTTGAATACTCCAATAAAAATAAGAAAGATTTAAATGTTAATCGTCATACTTAAACTTTCCTTAATTTTATTTGGATTTTATAGCTTACTGGGCAGACTGATTTGCGTTCGCCAACCGGAACAGGAAACAAATTCGGCTTTCGATCTCGCCGACAATTACAACACGTCGGGACATTGGACGGCAAAGTTTGTTTATGACCAGTTGGGCAATATCAAACGAGCGACCGATGCCAACGGGACGAATATCATCAACGAATACGACAAGGCAAACCGCGTCATCAGGAAATGATACACCACTCAAAATATTACAACTTCAGCCTTGAACTGCTCCGAGGTGACAGCAAGTCTTGATCCGAATACTCCGGCGGTTGAATATTTTTACGATGGAAAAGGCTTGGAAGGGTCAGTCGCGCCGCGAGTTGGCACGGTGAATCCTATTTTTGCAAAAGGCAAACTGACGAAAGTTACGAGTTCGATCTCGGAAACACGTTACACAAACTTCGATCAATTTGGCAGATTGACACAGATGGAACAGCGGACACCGGTCAACGGTGAAACGCTTGCTAATGCGACGGCAAGAGTGTCGAGCTATCAATACAACTTTGCGGGTGCGCTTGTAAAAGAAACCTATCCGTCACTTCGTGAAGTGAATAATGAGTTTGAAGCGGACGGCGATCTATCACGGATTTACGGGAAAGCCAATCCAAACTCTACAGAACGAACCTACGCCAATGGTTTCAGCTATACGGCTGACGGCAAGATTCAACGCCTGAAACTTGGCAACAATCGTTGGGAAAGTGCGAAATTCAACGACCGATTGCAATTGACGGAACTCGCCTTGGGAACTTCGGACGGCGACGGAAGTCTTTGGAAGTTAGGCTATGAGTATGGCGAACTTGAAAACGGCACCGTCAACACGGCGAAAAACACAGGCAACATCGCCAAACAAACCTTGAGTTTTACCGGACTCACAAATCCTTTGGTGCAGACCTTCAAATACGATTCACTTTATCGGTTAACCGAAGCCAAAGAAACGAGCGGGACAGATCGAACCTGGGAAGAGCGTTTCGGCTATGACCGCTACGGCAATCGGACGGGATTGGAAAAGTTTAGCGGAGCAAGCACAACGCCATTGCCTTTAGACAATAAAACTCATCCGACGATTAACCCGGCGACGAATCGTTTCAATATGGGACAAGGCTACACATATGACAAAAACGGTAATTTAATTGATGACCCGGAAGGCAGAACATTCATCTTTAACGGCGAGAATAAACAAAGATATGTCGTCAAGAACGGACAAAATGTCGGCGAATATTTTTATGACGGTGAAGGAAATCGTGTCAAAAAGAAGGTTTATGACGCAAACGGCGTAACGATCAAGGAAGAAACCATCTTTGTTTATTCAGCCGGCAAACTGGTCGAAGAATATTCTACCAAAACACCGCCTCAGAATCCGACGACCAGCTACACGGTGACTGACCAATTACTCTCGCCTCGCATCATTACCGATTCAAACGGCAATGTTGTATCAAGACGTGACTTTATGCCGTTCGGTGAAGAAATCACAAACAATATCGGCGAACGAGCAGCGGAAAGTCTGAAATACGGCGTCGCGGATGGCATCAGGCAGAAATTCACGGGTTATCAAAAGGATGATGAAACCGGATTAGACTTTGCCGAAGCGCGGATGTATGAAAACCGTCACGGCAGATTTACGGCGGTTGACCCGCTTTTGGCAAGTGGAAAATCATCTGACCCGCAGAGTTTTAACAGATATGTATATGTTAGAAATTCTCCCCTAATTCTTACCGATCCTTCTGGTGAAGTTCCTGGGGACTATTACAGTCGAAATGGAGAATATATAGGAAGTGATGATAAACCTGACGACAAAAAGATTTATTATGCAGATGTTGAGCGACGCGAGGATAACATCATCTATGTTACTAATGTAGATGAAATACTATTTAGACCTAATCGCCAGGCTATAAATTTTTTTGGAGGGGATAGTGGTTATGATTCTCGTGGTTTTTCAACACCTCTTGCTTTTACATGTCCATCGCTTCTTCTATTGCGGAGAGTTCCGCCACCGCGTGTAGTAAACAATTATAGACTTCCTCCAGTAGGAGTGCCATTCTCAAACTCATTGGCAAGACGCTCTCCTCCTAATGGTTGGAGTCGTACCGGACAAGTAATGTTCAACCCGAATGTTCCAGCAAGAATGCCTGTTTGGGGAGAACATCTTAATTCTCGTTGGTCACCAACAGAACAAGCACTATCATTTTCGACTTTTCCTACTTTCAAGAGAAAGACAGGTCGTTATCAGGAGTATGACTGGCATCACGTTGTTGAGCAAAATCCATTTAATACTGCTAGCTTTGGGAAAAGAAGATTAAATTCAATTGGTAATTTAATTCCTGTTGAAAGGGAGACACATCACATAATTAGCGGCTTTTACTCGTCATATCAAAACTTTTCTCGTATTAACGGGCAACAAGTAAAAGTAAGAGAATGGTTGCGAAATCAATCCTTTGAACAGCAACAAAGGTTTGGTATTGAAGTTCTACAGAGATTTGGTGTTATACCTTGTATTGAACAGTAGTAAATGAGATAAAATAGAAATTAAGATGAGCAAAGACTTAAGTAAAAAAGCACAAGAAGAACTTATAACATTATTTCGGAAAGCGGCAATAACGCATGGAAAAGCTACTCTTTCAGGAAATTATAAGAAAGGGAACAAAGCATTCGTCGAAGTTGATAATGTGTATGAGGAAATGAAAAGCCGAAATATTTTGCCAGTGGCACTAATTAAACTATTGTCTGATGAAAACATCAGCGTGAAAACATTTGCAGCAACCCGTCTTCTGCCTTTTGTTCCAGAGCAAGCAAAATTGACTTTACAAGAAATTTCTAACTCCGAAAAAAGTATTTTAGGATTTGATGCAAAAATGGTATTAATACAATTGGAAAAAGGCGAACTTAGCTTTAGGTGAAAATACTAACAACTAAGCAGGGCAGCATAAGTTTTGCAACATAATGATTTTGCAGAAACATTCACGAAGTATGAGTGAAATTCGCCCTTACCTTTTGTGTGCTTCTGCATTGTGTTAGACAACTTTGGCTTACCTGCTTATATCAATAGGATAGAAAACTGTTAAAGTGAGTTTGAAGCTGACGGC
>JANPDZ010000997.1:0-5091 GCA_031431735.1 Acidobacteriota bacterium
ATTAAGTAGCTTCATTAAAACAAATATCTGTCTCACCTCTTTTATCAAACCCAAGGTGGACAAATCGGAATTGCGCCCGTTCTAATTCATCAATTGCCTGCCCAATTGGTGTTTGGTCTGAAACGACAATTACACCACTCATTTTTTCACCTTTTCCCATTTTTTCGTAAGCAAAAATGGGAAATGTTTTTGCATCATGCGTCAGAATTACGCGATTTTCATTTATCGCCCAATCCAAAAGTTGCGGGTCTGAGTATGCGCCAATACCAATTTCATACGTCGCTACACAATCAAGTTCGGGAATCCGTTCTCTTATTCCGCGCAAAATTCTGCCATTGAAATTTTGGTCGAAGAGGATTTTAATCATTGTAAAAATAATTTCTCTAATTCATTGTCCTTCGTTCAAAAGTCTTTCAAATTCTCTATTCAACAAATCAATTAAGGCTTGTGCATAAATTCTTTTAGACATTGGTAATTGTCCAAATTTTCTAATGAGATTTTCAAGTTGTTCATTTGCTAAATTCGATAAGTCGGGTAATTTCCCTCTAATAATTGAAAAAATTTCTTCTTCGGAAACGCCCAAACCTTTTGCTAACGCTTTTAATTTAACTGGTGAAACGTTAGTAATGTTATTGTTTTTGATTTTCACTACATACGATTGATTAATTTGTTTATTACTTCGCTGCTCAATCTCGTAACTTGTTAACTTCTTCTCAATCATTATGCGAGAAACATAATTTGCAAGACTTTGTTCATTATCTAAATTCATTTAAGAATTATAAAAACAAAATAAATATTGTGCAAGTGTAGGTAAATAAAAGTTGAGAAATTTTCTGAATATTAGGAATAAATTGTTGAAAGATTTAAGTTTTAGTCTTTTGTATCTTTTCTAAACGCTTTTAGTTCATCAACTCGTGATTGATATTTTGGGTCAGATTCAATTTTCTTCCAAATTTCTTCCGCTTCTTTTTCGCGTTTGGCAAGATATTTGTCAATTTTGGATTTATTCGATAAATAATAAGCAATTATCGAATAAATATCGGCAACCGTATAAACATCGGAAGGAAAAGATTCAAAAATTTCTTCGGGGCATTCGCCGCGATGATGTGCGCCCACAATCATATCAATCAGCAAACGAGTGCCTTTGACGCGAATCGTGCCGTCTTTCCAAAGCGTGAGCGGAACTCTTTGTGTTGTTTCGATAATCATAAAGTTAAGCAAAGACTAAGTTTTTTTCGATAGACTTTTCAAAATTCACCAAAGTCGGTCCGTCAAAATAAATTTCTTTACAATTCGGACAAACTTCTGCATAACATTCTAAAGTAAATGGTTTTCCTTTTCGTTTGACCGTTTTTGAAACAAACTCGGTTTGCGTCAAAGTGTCGCAGTTATCGCATCGTAAATGCTTGTCAATCTTAGTTTTCGCATTCTTCATAACAGGTAATAATCAAGAGTTTTCTATCCAAAAACCGACAAACAATAAACAATTCTTGCCCGTCATTGACTTCTCCAAGAATTACATATCTTGTGCCTCTTGGGTCGTGAGTTAGTTTATCATAAACGAAGCCATTCATAATAGCCGCAATTGCGTCAATTGGCGTGTGAGAATACTCCTCTAATTTATCAAGAGCGTGATTTTTGAAAATATACTGATTTTCACGAATCTTGTCTCGTATTTTGTTAATTATCGTCATCGAAAATTTTTAATTTACTACACTTTTGGTATTCTTTGCACAATGGACAATCGTTACAGCCGACAAATTTTGTTCCGCGAAATCGGCGCGAGCGGACAAGAAAAACTATCAAATTCGCGAGTTTTGCTCGTTGGTTGCGGCGCGCTCGGCGCGTCGCACGCCGAAATTCTGGCGCGTGCCGGTGTTGGTTTTCTGCGGATTGTTGACCGCGATTTTGTCGAATTTACGAATTTGCAACGGCAGACGCTTTATTCCGAAAGCGATGCGAAAGAAAGATTGCCGAAAGCTATTGCGGCGAAAAATCGCCTGGCGGAAATCAATTCGGAAATTGAAATTGAACCGATCGTTGCCGACGTAAATCATTCAAATATCGAAAGTTTTGTGCGCGACGTTGATTTAATTCTCGACGGCACGGACAATTTTCAGATTCGCTATTTGCTCAACGATGCTTGCGTCAAACATCATAAACCTTGGATCTACGGCGCGGCGGTTTCCAGTTACGGCACGACGATGACGATTTTTCCAAAAAAAACGCCGTGTCTTCGATGTATTTTTGAAGAAATGCCGGTCGCGGGAAGTTCGCCGACCTGCGACACGGCGGGCGTCATTGAGCCGATAATTTCGAGCATTTCGGCGATTCAAACGACCGAAGCATTGAAAATCTTAACCGGAAACACGAATAAACTGCACCAATCTTTGATCCAAATTGATGTTTGGCAAAATGATTGGCGCAAAATAAAACTTGGAAAACCGAACGAAGACTGCGAAACCTGCGCGAAACGGAATTTCGAGTTCCTTGATGCCAAAAACACGGAATTTTCGGCTGTTCTTTGCGGACGCAACGCCGTCCAGATCGCGCCTCAGGCAACACAGATCAATTTGGAAAAGCTCGCCGAAAAACTAAAATCTCACGGTGAGATCAAACTCAACGAATACCTGTTGCGTCTGTCCTTTGAAGATTACGAATTGACCGTTTTTCGCGATGCCCGCGCGATCATTCGCGGAACTGACGATATTTCGGTGGCGCGTTCGATTTATGCAAAATATATCGGCATTTAGTCTTTCAAAACAATCATTTCATTACGGTCTGCGAAATCCTTAAAACCTAATTTCCCTTGCAAAACGGCTTGCGCGATAAGCAGTTTGGCGGCGATGGAGAGTTCGGGCTTTGTGAAATAAACGCTTAAACGACGTGTTCGGTCAAAATCGGTTTCGGCTAATTTCACAATCGGTTTTTGATAAGAGGTTAAAACATATGCGCTGCGGTTGAAAGCGACTCGCAAATTCAAACCGTCAGCCTTGCCCGAAAGACGATATTGTGCCGTGATGCTTTCGTGAGCCTCAGGCAAAACGGATTCGAGTAAATAAAAGGCTTTTTCCGTGTCGGTAAAAGCGAAAACCGGAAAAATCGTCGAAAAAATATCGTAACTGACGATCGCCTTCGGCAGTTTATCCTTGGTTTTCAGGTCGAGCAAACTCCAAATTTCGTTGCTGATTTCTCCGGCTTTTGCAGTTTCGTCATTTCTCAGATATTGACGCGACAGAAACGACAAAAGACCGAGGCGGCGATCGCGGCGGATGATTTTCCGCGCCATTTCGCGGGCTTGGTCTATGTCGCCGTCTTCGGCAGTTTTTCCGGCAAGATTGGCGGTAATCTCATCCGTCAGCCAATTTTTCTCTTCGCTCTCAGGCATTGAAATCACGGCTTCCTGAAATTTTTCGAGCGCGGCTTTAGAATGATTCGCGGCTTTGATAAACGCTTGCCGGTAAAGATAAAAACGCTTGCGGCTGTCGGTTTCTTTAGCGGCTAAAGCGGCGATTGATTCAGGCGTGGTTTTATCGTCATTGATCTGCTCCTCGATGCGTCCCGCTTCGACACGGCGCGGATCGTTTTTGCCGATCGCTTCGTATTTCGCTTTGATCGCGGCGGCGCGTTCGGGCAAAAGTTTCCGCAAAACGGGCATCGTGTATAAAAAGTTGAAACTTATTTTCTCGTTATCTTGTTTGACGGCGTGATCGAGCCATTTGCCCGCGAGCAACCGCAGTTTTTGCTGGTTCAAAACAAGCGGTTTCGCCGGACAATTGCACGAAACCGGCTTCCCGAAAACGCCTTCCTTTTCATCGGTCTGCTGTAAAAAAAAGGCGGCTGTTTCGACCGCTTCGGCGTCTTTCGCAAAATCCGCTTCGAGCAGTTTTTTGATCAGTCCGTCGGCAAAACTGTCAGCGATTACGGCATCTCTGATCTGCAACCGCCGCAAAAGATTGAGCGATTCATTTGAAACGCCGCGCGCCAAACTTTCGCGCCCGATTTTCTGCGCTTCGGCGACCGACTGCGCGGCGACTTGAAAAGCGATTCTCTGTTCGAGATTGCGTTCTTCGGTTTTCCAGTAACGAAGTTGGTTCGCTTCCGATTCGGTCGCGGGCGGAATAGTCAGAATCAGAGGCGCGGTATAAATCGCAAGTTGACGCGCGAAACCCGCATCGTAACGCGCCATCATCGTCAAAAAATCGGTGCGCAGGTCTTTGTATTCCATTGGCGGATAAAGCAGATACGCCGAAACCGCTTTGTTTTCGAGCGGCGGAACGAGGACGGCGTGAATCTTTTCGGCAGTTTCCCGCGCTATCTGACGCGCACGCTTCTCGTCACGCTTCCAGAGCAGATCAACCGCCAGTATCTGCAAAAAAATTCTATTTTCCGCCGAATCGAGTGATGAAATTTCGAGCAACGCCTCATCGGCAAGTTCAATGGCTTTTTGCTCGAGTTCGGCGCGGGATCTGTCTTTCGGATTTTCCTGCCCGAACGAGGAAAAAAGAAATGTCAGCAGAATAACGGCGGCGACCAGGTATTTTTTCATAGTTTACTCCGCGAAACGTTTATTACACATTCTAAAACAAATCCGCCAAACAGGAAGATTTTTTTTCAAGTATGCAGGTAAGCATAAGTTTTGCGACTTTATAAATACTTTCAGTCCCGTCTTTAGACGGCTAACCGCCAGCGAAGCGCGGCGGTTTTCAAACTAAAGTTTGGACTCTGAACGAAGAGCAAAATGTCGCAAAACATATGCTGACCTGCTTAATTTCCCCGTAATTCCAAAGCCGTGCTTAACGGTTTCGCAAAGTGATTATATTACTTTTCGTTTGTCAGTGTCGTCATTTCATTATTTAATAGCGAAAGGTTTGTAATGCCTCAGTAATGAGTTTTAAGGACTGGAGCGCAAGCGTCCCCGCTTGCATACGTCGCTGAGAAGCGACGTCAAACACTCCGATTCCTAAAAATATTGAAAGAAAATGAAAGATTTGAGCGTTTTTCAAACGCTAACTAACACGGGTAAAATAACATTGCCCACTAAAATTTGATAACGAAGTCCAGCAAATCTTTAGTTTGCTGTTCAACTTG
>JANPDZ010000998.1:0-2341 GCA_031431735.1 Acidobacteriota bacterium
TAGAAAAAGACCAGCACGCCGCGACGATCAAACAAGCACGCAAAATGGTCGAGCGTCAGGAGCCGATCGTTTGGGATATCCTCGAGGAAGTTATCCGCGAGCATCCAGTCCTTCTAAACCGCGCACCGACCCTGCACAGACTCGGTATTCAGGCTTTTGAGCCGGTTCTCGTCGAAGGTAAAGCGATCAAAATCCACCCGCTCGTTTGCACGGCGTTCAACGCCGACTTTGACGGCGACCAGATGGCGGTTCACATTCCGCTGTCGGCAGAAGCGCAGATCGAAGCGAGTGTCTTGATGCTTGCCTCGAACAATTTGCTTTCGCCCGCATCGGGACAACCGATCACCGTTCCTTCGCAGGACATTGTTTTGGGTTGTTATTATTTGACGCTTTCACGCGACGGAATGAAGGGCGAAAACAAAGTTTTCAATTCGGTTGACGATGTTATTCTCGCACTCGATGCCAAAGCGGTTGAAACTCAAACCAAGATCAAACTTCGTCTGCGCGGCGAATTGGTTGATCTGACACAGGAACACGCTCCGCAAGACGTGATGCGGGCAACCGCTCGTCAAGTTGACCGGATTATTGACACAACCGTCGGACGCGTTATCTTTAACGATGGTCTGCAGCGCGAAGGGTTGCCTTTTGTTAACGGTACGCTGAAGAAAAAAGGTTTGCAGTCGCTCGTTAGTTTTTGCTACCTGCGGCTCGGACACGAACGAACGGTCGAACTTCTCGATGATCTGAAAACTCTCGGATTTCTTTATGCGACGAAAGCCGGGATGTCCATCGGGATTGACGATATGGTGACGCCGCCGAATAAAGGCGAGATCATCGAAGCCGCGCGCAAAGAAGTTGATAAACTTCAGCAGCAGTATGAAGATGCAACGATGACCAATATGGAACGCGAGAACAAGGTGACGAAAATCTGGTCAGATGTGACCGATCAGGTTGCCAAAGAAATGTTCAAAGCGATGGACGTTCGCGAAAAAGAACGTAACGAACTTAATCCGATCCTCGTTATGGCCGATTCGGGTGCGCGTGGTTCGGAAGCCCAGATCCGGCAGCTTGCCGGGATGCGCGGACTGATGGCAAAACCTTCGGGCGAAATCATCGAAAATCCGATCATTGCTAATTTCCGTGAAGGTCTGGACGTTTTACAATACTTTATTTCGACGCACGGTGCGCGCAAAGGTTTAGCTGATACGGCGCTCAAAACCGCTGATTCGGGTTATCTGACACGTCGTTTGGTTGACGTTGCGCAAGACGTGATCGTTGCCGAACAAGATTGCGGAACAGTTCGCGGTGTCTGGTCGGAAGCGATCATTAGGAACGGCGAGGTCGTTGAATCTCTGCGTGACCGCATTGTCGGTTGTACGGCACTCGACGACATTTTTGATCCGGTTGACGGAACGATCATTGTCGAAGCCAATGTCGAGATCAATGAACATCTGGCAGGACAAGTTCAGCTTTCCGGTTTGCAGAGAGTGCGAATTCGTTCGGCTCTGACCTGCGAAGCGCGGCGCGGAATCTGCGTCAAATGTTACGGACGCAATCTGGCAATGGGCCGAACGGTCGAGATCGGCGAGGCGGTCGGTGTGATCGCCGCGCAATCGATTGGCGAACCCGGAACACAGTTGACGATGAGAACCTTTCACGTCGGCGGCACGGCGCGGCTCGAACAGGAAACCAAACACGCGGCGGCGATGGACGGAACGGTCAAATACATTGATCTGAAAGTCATCAAAAACCGTAAGGACGAAATCATTTCAATGAAACGCCAGTCTGAACTCGCGCTGGTTGACGAACGCGGACGCGAAGTGGCGCGGTATCAGATAGTTTACGGCGCACAGATTCACGTCCAAGACGGACAAAAAGTCAAAGAAGATGAAATGCTCGCGACTTGGGATCCGTTCACGTTTGCGATTTTGACCGAAGTTTCGGGAACTGTGAAATATCAGGACTTGAAAGAAGGCAAAACCGTCGAAGAAGAAATTGATAAAGTTTCGGGGCAAAAACGCCTGGTGGTTAAAGATTCGGATGAGAAAAATCAGCCGCGTCTTGAAATCCGCGACGGCAACAAAGTTCTGAAAACCTATCAAATGCCGATTCGCGGAAATCTACACGTCGATGATGCGCAGGATGTTCAGGCGTGCGACATTATCGCAAAGATCCCGCGTGATACAACCAAGTCAAAGGTCATCGTCGGCGGTCTGCCGCGAGTCGTCGAATTGTTTGAAGCGCGTCGTCCGGGTGAAACCGCGATGATGTCGGAAATCAACGGATTGGTTAAATTCGGCGGAATTTCCAAAGGTAAGCGCAAACTTATCATCACGGGCGA
>JANPDZ010000999.1:0-3203 GCA_031431735.1 Acidobacteriota bacterium
CTCTTCGTTCAGAGTCCAAACTTTAGTTTGAAAACCGCCGCGCTTCGCTGGCGGTTAGCCGTCTAAAGACGGGACTGAAAGTATTTCATAAAGTCGCAAAACTTATGCTTACCTGCTTAAATTAAGGAATAAAAGGGATTAGATTCGGAATAAGTGAGAGGTGAAAAGTGATAGGTGATAGGTTAAAACCCACTTATCACCTATCACCTATCACTTTTCACTTATTCCGAATGACAGCCAACTGCATAACTTTGAAGTTAATGCGCGCTTGCGTGCGTCGGCAATAAATCTTTTTTTAACTTTTTACTGAGGCATTACGTCAGTTCGTAAAAAACGATTGACGGAAACAAAGCGGAAGCAATTTGAGGCTCAATGAGTTTGCCGTAAGGCGAAAAAACGGACGTATCAAAAACGGGACTTTTTGCCATACTTTTCTTCTTCGAGCCGCAAGGCTTCCATCGCTTCGCGAGTCGCTTCCATTGCCGCTTTTAATTCGGGAGAAATAACTTTCGGCAGTTTGAAATCACGCGCACGAGGCAGATGTGAATAATCGCGTTCACCGTTTTGATTGCCATTTTTAGTTGTTTCCTTCTTCTTCATAACGCGAAAATTATAACACGAAATTCTTTTGATGCGATTCATTTTTCATTGACGGTTTTTTCGATCGTCGAATCCAATTCTTTTTTAATTTCCGGGCTAAAGCCGATGATCTTTTTGACTAATTTGCCCTTGCGATCAAAAATGGCGGTTTGCGGAATATCGTCGCGTTGGCCGAAAATAAAGCGTGTCAGTTCATTTTCGGGCGTTGCGACCGGGTAATCAATTTTTAATTTTTTGACAAACGCGGGAACTTTCGGGCGATCATCGTCGCCGCCGACGTGCAAGCCGATGATTTCCAAGTTTTCCTTGCCGTATTTTGCTTGCAGTTGTTTGAGATGCGGAATTTCTTCCAAGCAAGGCGGACAATAGGTCGCCCAGAAATCAAGGATAACGACTTTGCCTTGCAGATCTTTTAATTTGCTTGTCGTCCCATCAATATTTGTTTTGCCGTCAAAGTTCGCCCAGGTCATTTCCTCAATCGGTTTGGTCGGCGGCAACGGCTGATTTGTGACGGGCACGTCGTTGATCGAAACAGGCTTGTTGCCGATCGCAACCGGCGCCGCCGCCGGGCGGCACGCTGCCGCAAGGCAAAAGGTAAAAGTAAAAAGGCAAAAGGCAAAAAATTTCATCGGGATTATTTTACACGATAATCGGCACAAAAACGTAATGATAAAACCCTTTGCGCCTTTGCACCTTTGCGTCTTTGCGTTAAAAATTAAACGGTGAGCTTTTATCCCAATAAAATCAGCGAACTTTTTTCCGCGCCGCAACGCGTCGGAAAACCTGTTAAAACAAACGCTGTCGGCACGGGCGCGAGCTTTGTTTGCGGTTCGTTTGTTCGTTTTTATTTGGAAATTGATGCGGCAACCAAAGAAATTGGCGAGGCGCGTTATCAAACGAACGGCTGCGGTTTTGCGATCGCGGCGGCGGAAGTTTTGGCGGAAAAGATCGTCGGGCGCAAATTAACCGAGCTTCACGGATTAAATCACGCAGAATTGTTTGTACGAATCGAAACCGAACTCGGCGAATTTTCCGTGACGCGCAGGCATTGCGCGGAGATTTGTTTTGACGCTCTGCAATCGGCATTGGCAGATTTTCGCGTATTACAATTGGAAGAATTCGCGGGCGAAAAGGCTTTGATCTGCACTTGTTTCGGCGTGTCAGAGGAAACGATCGAAAGGACAATCATCGAAACCCAAGCGGAAACGGTCGAGGAAATCGGGCAATCGTGCAATGCGGGAACCGGCTGCGGTTCGTGCCAAATTTTGATTCAGGAATTGATTGACACAAGATACGATATTTTCAACCAGTAAATTTATGCTATAATCGAAAACCGATAGCCTTTACAGGCATCTTAAACAATTTTTAGGAGAATTTTCAAGCGATTACAAAAATCGCAAATCAATGGACGATCCCGCTAGTTTATCTTTATTTTTCTTTCTTGCCGACTCCGACGCAAATTCGCTGTCAATAATTTTGCTCAAAATTCTTTCGGTAATGGTTTTGGTTTTTATCAACGGATTTTTTGTCGCGGCTGAATTTGCTTTTGTCGCTGTCAGAAAATCGCGTATCGAAACGATTGCATCGGAAGGAAAAGTTTCGGCGCAACGGCTTTTGGACATTTTAAATAATCTCAATCCGTATCTTTCGGCATCGCAGCTCGGCATCACGCTTGCATCGCTCGGACTCGGTGCGCTCGGCGAACCCGTCGTTGAAGCGATTCTTGGCGGTTGGCTGAGTTATCTGCCCGAATCATTTCGTCATTTTGTGTCTTACGGTATCGCGTTTTTTATCATCACGAGTTTGCACATTATTTTGGGCGAACAAGCACCGAAACTTTTCGGGTTGGCGATGGCGGAAAGAGTAGCGATGGCGACATCTTTGCCGATGCTGATTTTCTACAAGATTTTTAAGCCGTTTATTCATTCTCTTGATTGGGCAAGCGCGAAAACCGTTAATCTTTTCGGCTTAAACGCTTCGAGCGAACATGCTTCGATCTACACGGAAGACGAGATTCGCCAACTGATCACGATTTCTGAACAAAGCGGGCATCTCAATAAGGAAGAACGACGTTTGATCAATAAGGTTTTCGAGTTTTCGGAAACGACCGTGCGCGAAGCGATGGTTCCGCGCACGGAAATTGTCGCCATTTCCGAAAGTTGCACGCTCGAAGAGATCGCCCGCGCTTTTCGGCAACACGCCTATTCGCGGTTGCCCGTTTATCGCGGTTCGCTCGACGATATTGTCGGCTTTATTCACAGCAAAGATCTGATGCCTTACTTGCTTCGTCCGAAAAATTTCCAACTCGGAAAAGTCGTCCAAAAACCGATGTATGTCGTTGATACGGCGCGGCTCGAAGATGTTCTCAGGCAAATGCAGCGCGAAAAATTTCATTTCGGTTTTGTCGTTGACGAACACGGCGGCGTTGAGGGAATCATCACGCTCGAAGACCTTTTGGAAGAAATTGTCGGCGATATTTCCGACGAACACGACGAAGAAGTCAACGAACAGATTCAACCGCAATCCGACGGCAGTTTTGCGCTCGACGGCAGTTTGGCGATCCGCGATCTGAATCGCCGTCTGAAAATGAATCTGCCCGTTTC
>JANPDZ010001000.1:0-7951 GCA_031431735.1 Acidobacteriota bacterium
TAATCAAAGCGCGCCGTCAAATCCAAAACTCTCTGCAAAGGCTCAAGCATTTCCTTGCGGTTTTCTGCCGCAAAATAAGTTTCGGCGAGCAGCAAAGCCGCGTTGGCTTCGTCATAATTTAAGTTTTGTTCGTGAAAGAAATTCAGCAAACTTTTAATCTCATCCGCCAAATCCTTCGTCTCGTTCTGCGCCAGACGAACACGACAAAGCGCAAGGCGCGCCGTATTTATACCGATTTCATTATTTAATTTTCCGCGCGCTTCAATTAGATTTTCAAGAACGGTGCGAGCCTTGACAGCATCGCCGCGAAGCAGATAAAATTTAGCGCGTTCCTCGTCGAGTTCGCGTGTTGCCAGATTGACGTTCTCATCTTCAAAGGTTTTCTGAGCGCGTTCGTAAAATTCGGCGGCGTGCGTAAAATCGTTTTTATCGCGGTAAAAATTACCGTAAGCCTCAAAAATTTCGCCGCGCAAAGATTTCATATTGTAAAGTTGGCAAAGTTCGAGCGCGCGTTCAAGATGCTTCTCGGTTTTGTCAAACTCGCCGCGATAGAGATAAAGCCGCGCCATATTTAAATGCCCGATGGCTTCCTGCGGCAATGGCTTGTCGTTTTTGTCGTCGCGGAAAATCCGTCGAAACCAGCGCAGAGCCTCGCCAAAATCGCCGCGAAAACCCGCCGGAAGCGCGAGATTATGTGTAATCAGCCGAATGTAATGCTCGTTCGATTGCCGTTCGGCAAGTTCGAGCGCGTAGCGAAATTGTTGTTCAGCCGGCGACCACGCACCTTGCGCGATCAGGCAAAGCCCGCGCGTGTTGGCGCATTTCAGAAAGGTTTCCGTGTTTTCGTCAACCAGTCTTTCGGCTTTTTCCAGATAGTCAAATGCCGCCCTATTATTGCCTTTGCGCCGCGCCAGACTCGCCAGCGATTGCCATGCTTCGGCTTCGCCCGTTTTGTCCGATTCTTTTGCCAGAAGCTTGACGGCGCGATTCAAAAGATTTGAAGATTTATCGGTTTCGCCACGCAGCCGCGCAATTTCAGCTTTATTCAGCAGGACGCGCGGAAATTTCCCTAAAACTTCGAGCGGAATTTTTTCAATAAAATTATCGAGCGTGATAATCGCGCCGCCGGCAATCCAATCACCGCCCTTTTCAGCAATGATTTGCGCCGCTTTGTCAAAGTTTTCGGCTTCAAGCAAATACGGCAGAGCTTTTTCCCATTGCTTTTCCCGAATATAAAATTCGGCAATCCGGTTGCGTTCCCGTTCGAGTTCGACGCGACCGATTTCTGAACGCAGACGACGTTGCAAAAAATCCTTGAATAGCGGATGAAGCCGGTAAACTTCGCTCGATTTTGCATCGCCCGCGACCGTTAAAAATACATTTTTCTGGACAAGCTCCGGCAACACCGCCGAACAGCGCATATCGGGAAAAAGCAAACTGCAAACATCGAGCGGTAAAGATTCGAGTAGCGAAAGATGCAACAGCAGATTTTGTATTTCGTCCGATTCGTGCGAAAAGACCTCTTCGGCAAAATAATCAAAAATGTCTTTTTCCGATTGATGAAGCATTTCGCTCAGATCAATCGCGGTTTTGTCGGAATGCGCATATAATTCCTGCTCGGTAATTTGGCGAACCAATTGCAATGCCGTGATCCAGCCGTGGGTTCGTTCACGGTATTCGGCGATTTCCGTATCTTTGAGCTCGATATTTAAGGTTTTGCGGAAAAGCTCACAAACTTCCTCGTCGGTAAAAAGCAAATCTTCGCGTGTGATGACAAACGCGGACGATTGCGTGCGGCGGCGCATAATCGCAAGCGGCGGCAAATCACGCGTCGTGATTATCAGGTGAAGGATATCCGAAGAATACTGCAAAAGCCGGTCAACGAGTTTATGTACGACCGTTTCACGTCCGAGGTGATGGTAATCGTCAAGAACCAAAATGAACGGCTGTTCGATATTTTCGAGAATTTCGTTGAGCAGTAAATCCACCGCGCGTTCGGGAAAACGCAAGAATTCATCGGTCGCTTCGCTCAAGTATGGCAGAATCGTTTCGCCGAAATCCGGCGCGAAGTTTTTGATGCCGTGCGCAATGTACCCGAGAAAGACAAACGGATCGGCGTCTGTATGGTCGAGCTGATACCAGACCGATTGACGCGGCTGATTGCGTATAAAATCGGCGATCAAAGTCGTTTTTCCGCAACCGGCATCAGCCGCCACAAGTGTAATTGTTGAATTTAAATTTGCTTGCAGCTTTTCCGTCAGACGCGGACGCGGCAAAAGTGCCGAAACGGCACGCGGCGGGAGAAGTTTTGTCCGCAGAAAAAAATTCGGTCTTGACATCGTAGTTCGGTTTGGAGGCTTTTCTTTGGAGAAATTATGTCATAACCGATGTGTTTTTGCGAACTTGTTTTAAAAAGCTGTTGAGGAATTCGACAAATTGAAAATAACTGCATTTTTGCCTGCGAAAAACACGAATCAAACGAAAATATCAAACCTTTTTTGAATGTTGTTCTTAAATAGTGCAATTTTTTAATTATCTGGTATTTCTGTCTTCGTTCAGAGTCCAAACTTCAGTTTGAATCCCGCCGCGCTTCGCTGGCGGGAACACGCTGAAGCGTGGACTCTGAACGAAAACAAAAATCCGCAAATCCTAGAAAACTTAAAAATTGCTCTATTAAATAGATTAAATGTTTTTCGTGTGTGCGCGTGGGCAGAGAAATTAGTATTCAACCGGCTTTTAAGACGTTTCAATAAATTTCTTCAAGCGCGAAATCCTGCCGAATGATTTTTTATGAGCATTTACCGTAAACTTTTCGGGAATGCCGCTTTTTTTGAAAAACTCTTTGGTTTCATCAAGATTGAATGCCAGCAGTTTTTCGTCAATGACACCCAAAACCTGTTTTGAGCGAACACGCCAGAGCGGTTGCGGGGGTTTTGTCCGCGAGAGCAAAATAAGGTGCATTTTAGGTGTCAGTGCGTAAAGTAAACTAATGAAAAATTCGGCAAACCATTCGGCATCAAAAATATTATGCACGTCGTCTAAAACAATCAAAATCGGTTCGTCATATTTTTGCGCGACAATTGCCAAAATTTTTTCGACAAACACGTTTATTTCCTGACTCGATTCTTTCAAGTTTTCAAAATCTTCATCAAAAATTGCGGCAAAATAGTGTGAAAACACATTCCAATCGGTTTCCGCCGCGTCAATCTGATACCAAGCGACACGTTTGTAATTTTCCGCTAACTCGGCAACAAGCGCGCTTTTTCCGGTTTCGGCGCGTCCTGTAATCAGCGTTGCGCCGATTCGTTCGGATGATTTTTTGAGCAGTTCGATAAGTCGTGGACGTAATATATGATTGCTAAATTGTGGAACACTCATTTTATCGGCAAATAGATGAATCCGTTCGTCTGAACCGGGCGAATAACCGGACACGAAAGAATTTATTTCAAAACTTTGTGCCGTTTCCGAATAATCAACATTTTCGTGGAATGATAAAGTCATCGCCATAACAAACATAAATTTACATTTAAAAACTTGAGGAAAACTTGAATTTTGTTTCCAAACACGAGTTTTTTCTACATTTTTATAAACAACCTCAAGTTTTTCTCAACCATCTTTATTTAAAGTTGGAACTATCAAAGCTCGAAAATGTTTTGAGCGATTTTTGCTCTCCCCAATAACATTTGGAGGTTTTAAAGAAATGAAAAAAATTATTTTTGGTCTTAATTTAGTTCTTCTCCTGAGCGTTTTTTCCTTTGCCCAGAAGCAAAAAACCAGTCCCGAACCGGTTGACCAAAACACGCCGAAAAAACAAAGCAACAAAAAAGCCGAGAAAAATGGCGATGTGCTGCTGCAATCAGGCACCAGCATTGAAGCTCAATTACAGCAAACATTGGACATAAAAAAAACATCGGTCGGCGATGAGGTTATTTTGACAACGACGAAAAATATTAAACAAAATGGTCAAACCGTCGTCCAAAAAGGCTCCCGCCTGATAGGTCGCATCACGGAAGTTCAACAAAAAACAAAAGCTAACGCGCAATCAAAACTGGGTGTGGTTTTTGAACGCATCGAAGGAAAAAATTTGAGTGTGCCGATCAATGCGACAATTGTTTCGCTGACGCAAGCGAACGCCAAGACAGATTTCGGTGATACGATAAATTCCGACATTTCAGGAAGTTCAAACAGTACCGGAAATGTTTCGAAAAGTTCCGGTGGCGGCGGATTGCTCGGCGGTCTTACAAACACGGTTGGCGGAGTCGCCAATACAACAACCGGCGCAGTCAGCGGCGTAACAAACACGGCGGAACAAACACTCGGCGGCACAACGCAAAGTCTTGGACGCTCATTGAACGGCATCCGGCTTTCACAGTCGTCAAGCACCACGGCGAATGGCGCGACCACACTTTCTTCGCAAAACAAAAATCTGCGTGTGGAAAAAGGCGTGATGTTTCAACTAAGATTAAACGAATCGGTTGAGAATTAATTTTCAAAAGGCTGAGCGCAGGATCAAGTTGCCGCAAAATATCAATAGGATGCTGATAAATTGTCAAGCTTCATCTTGCGCTTAGAGATTTAATATAGGTATTAAATTTGCGTTAATGATCGTTGTTTAGTAAATTAAGTGTCAACTTTCAATAAGCCCCGTTTGATTTTGATACTTTACAAGTGATTTTTGTAACAATTTTATACATAACCGGAAAATGAAAAATCGGAAAATATTTTATCAAACAGTCTGCTTATTATTGTTGATTGCCTTTACATTTAATACGGCTCACGCCGGAATTAACATCGTCAAATCTAATGGCATCACATTAACCGGCGCAGACGGAATCACTTTGACCGGTGCCGACGGTATCACTTTAACGGGGGCGGACGGTTTTCTCAGCTATCAATCAAACGGAATTACTTTAACCGGCGCAGACGGAATTCCACTGGTCTTGCCGAACGGTATCACTTTAACGGGGGCGGACGGTGCGACTTACACGGGTGCCGACGGCATCACTTTAACGGGTGCCGATGGCATCACTTTAACGGGTGCCGATGGAATTACCTTGACGGGTGCCGATGGAATTACTCTGACGGGTGCCGACGGCACGACTTATCGCGCCGATTCGATTATTGCGCGGAAACCTAATGGCATCACTTTAACGGGCGCGGATGGAATCACTTTAACCGGCGTTGACGGATTTAATCGAGTTTAGGATAACGGAATTACTTTAACGGGTGCTGATGGATTCACTTTAACCGGCGCCGACGGCATCACTCTAACGGGTGCCGATTCAATTATCGGCTATACATTAAATGGAGTTGCCTTTTCTTTATTACAACCAAACGGAATTACTTTAACAGGTGCCGACGGCATTACGCTGACGGGTGCCGACGGCATTACGCTGACAGGTGCCGACGGCATCACTTTGACGGGCGTTGATAACAGAACAAACAATTCTCCGAATGGTTTGCAAAATGTTGATGCGGAATTGGCGATTAAATTAAATGAAATGAGCGATGACAGCAATGTCAACGCAATTTTAGTTTTTCATCAATATCCGACGCCGAGCGATTTGGCGCAATTACAGCAAATCGGTATTCGCGGCGGAACTCTTTTCCGAGTGTTGCCGATGATCGTCATAACAGCAACGCGCCAACAAATTATTGCCGCTTCACAAATGCGGAATATCCGTTCGATTTACGGCAATCGAACCTTAACTTTTAATTCTGACCCGTATTTTAATAAAACTGCGGTTCAGCGCGTTGCGTCCGACCGTGATCTGCAAAGACAAAATCTCGGACTTCCGGTTTCGGGTAAAAATGTGACCGTTGCCGTTTTGGACACCGGCATAAATTCGCAGCACGCCGATTTAGCGGGAAAAGTCGTGCAAAATGTCCGCCTTACCGATACGCAAAGTGCGGTAATCGGATTCTTAAATCCGGCACCGATTGAAAATGTTCCGAACACCGACCTGATTAGCGGACACGGAACTTTTGTCGCCGGAATCGTGGCGGGAAGCGGCGCGAGCTCGGGCGGAAGATACAACGGCGTTGCGCCGGGCGCGAACATTTTGGGTTTGAGCGCGGGCGATGCCAATTTGCTTTTCGTTCTTTCGGGCTTTGATTATATTCTTGAACGCGGCGCAAATTACAACACCCGCGTTGTCAATTGCAGCTTTTCGGCAAATACGCTTTACGACGAAAACGATCCGGTCAATATTGCGACTAAAATGCTCACTGACCGTAATATCAACGTCGTTTTTTCAGCCGGAAACACTGGCGCAGGCAATGGAACGTTAAACCCTTATGCCGTTGCGCCGTGGGTTGTGAGCGTCGGGGCAACCGATGAAAAAGCCAATCTGGCGAGCTTTTCATCGCGCGGAAATTTTGGCAACGCGATTCAAAATCCGTCACTTGTCGCGCCGGGCGTAAATGTTGTCAGTCTTCGAAATCCGGGGACGCAAACCGGAACTTTGGGCGTCGCGTCAGCCGATCCGCAACGCTTAAATGCGAGTGAACTTCCCTTTTACACAACCGCGAGCGGAACATCGTTTTCGGCACCGCTAGTGGCGGGAACAATCGCTTTGATGCTCGAAGCCAATCCGAATTTAACGCCGAAACAGATCAAAGACATCTTGCAGCGTTCGGCAACCCCGCTGCCGTTAAACTATCGTCACGAAGTCGGCGCGGGATTGCTGAATGCTTACGCGGCAGTTTTAGAATCTGCTTTTCCGACACGAAAAACAGGACTTTTCCGTTCGGTTTTGGAATCAAAAACAGTCGAATTTTCAAGTTATGTCGCGCAGTCTTTTAATCAAACGGTAGTTCCGGGAACGGTTTCGACAACGAATTTTTCGCTTCCCGAAAATACGGTTCAGGCTTCGGTCAGCATCGGTTGGAATTTGAGCCCGAATGATCTGGCGTTGAAGGTAAATGATGCAAACGACCAACTGCGCGGTTCTTCAAACAATTTAAACTTAACGGGTTTAACCGGCAGACGTGAAAAAGTTAATCTTTACAATTTATCCAGCCAAGATTTTCAAGCCGTCGTCTCGCACACGGCAAACGTCGGCACGGCACAAAATTATTTCGGGATTATCGAAGTTTCAAAAGTAGATTATTCTCATTTGCACGATATTAACAATCTTTCAAATGATTCCCGCGACGCGATTCTCGAAACAATCCGCTCATTCGTGATGATTCCGCAAGGCAAAGTTTTTCGCCCCGCTTCAACGGTCAGCCGCGCCGAATTTGCTGCGACACTCGTCAGAAGCGGAACGGTTTTGCAATATGTTGCAAATTCGCAAATGTATTCGGACGTGAAGGACATCTACACACGAAATGTTGTTGAAAGCATTCAGTCAAACCAAACCGGCAAATTAATTTATGATGCTTCAAACGGTGGCGCGTTTCGTCCTGACAATTTAACCACCAAAATCGTTGCGGCAATCGCTTTTGTGAAAGCCGCCGGATACGAAAATCTCGTGTCGAATACATTATTATCGCCGAATGTTCTTGATTACGCGCAAATTCCTGCCGAATATCGCGGTTATGTAGCGGTCGCAATTCAAAAGGATTTGATAAAACTCGACGGAAATTTTTTCAATTTGAACCGTGCTTTAACTCGTCTCGAACTCGCGCAGGCGATAAATAAAATTAATCATCTGCCAAGATAATTGCTTTGTTTTTTCAGTTTCATTAAAAACTCAACTTTGCATCTTTGCGTCATTGCGGGAATCATTTTTTGCAGATTGAAAATATTCAAAGAAATTATTTCCTGCGTTAGACGCAAAGATGCAAATAAAAGACCATAAAAACCCATTACTGAGCGGTCTAAAAATTGCATAGCTTAGAAAAGAAGAAAATTGCCCGCGAAGGCGAAAAGACGCTAAAATAAAGCGATAATGATTGAATTTAATTTTCTTTTTCGTGTCTTTCGCCTTCGCGGGCAAACTTCTTA
>JANPDZ010001001.1:0-1978 GCA_031431735.1 Acidobacteriota bacterium
TAAGAAGTTTGCCCGCGAAGGCGAAAGACACGAAAAAGAAAATTAAATTCAATCATTATCGCTTTATTTTAGCGTCTTTTCGCCTTCGCGGGCAATTTTCTTCTTTTCTAAGCTATGCAATTTTTAGACCGCTCAGTAATGAAAAAATCTGGCAACTTTTCGGAAAAAATGCCCGTGAAATAAAAAGATTACAGATCATACCCGCGATAATTCCTCAATTCATACATAAAAATAGTTGAAATCGAGCAAAATATTGTCAGCAAAGAATTTCAGGTAACCCATTTTAATTAAAATGCTTATTGATCCAATCAAACGTCTGAGGTGCGCGCCGTTTGGCGTTGTCATTCCGGGTAATTTCGTTTTTCAGCTTAATTAGATCACGTTCCTCGTCAACATCATACCAACTCGGTGTTTCCCGCAAATGCAATTCGAGATTTCGGACATTTTCAAATACCTGTTCAAAAGTTTTCGGCGAACTCCACGCGACATTTTCAAAGATTTCACGCCGCAAAACGCGCAAACCTATCAAGTAAAAACCGCCGTCATCGGTTTTTCCCAAAACAATTTCACTGTTAGTTTCCAAAAATTCAAACGCTTGTTCGATATAATCAAATGGAAAAGTCGGGCTGTCAGTTCCGATCATAACGATTGAATCCGTTTTTTGTTCGAACACGAACTGAAAAGCATCGGACATTTTTTCGCCTAGATTTTCGCCTGTTTGTTCGATAAAATTCGATTCATCGGGTAAAATTTTCTTTAACTTTTGAATTTCCGTGCGCGGAAAAAAAGCGATGAAGATATTTTCGCAAGCCGTATGCGCTTTATTAACAGCATCTTTCAGAAAAGCTTCGGCAAGGCTTTCACATTCTTCGGGTGCCAGAATATTTTGCAGACGTGTTTTGACGTTTCCAGCCTGCGGAACTTTTGCCATAATGATAATTGCTCGTTTCATCAGGAATAAATTTTAACTTTTTTCGCATAAATAGGTAAATATGGCTGACGGTTTTGATATCGAAGACGCGGTTCGCGCACGCTACGGCGCGGCATCGCAAATAAAAGAAGACGCTCTGTGCTGTCCGGTCGAATACGATCCGCAGTATTTACGGGTTTTGCCCGCTGAAATTATCGAACGCGATTACGGTTGCGGCGATCCTTCGGCTTTTGTGAAGAAGGGCGAAACGGTTCTTGATCTGGGTTCAGGCGGCGGCAAGATCTGCTACATTGCTTCGCAAATTGTCGGCGCGGGCGGCAAAGTTATCGGTGTTGACACAAATACGGAAATGCTTTCTCTGGCGAATAAATACCGTGCTGAGATGGCGCAGAAGATCGGTTACGGAAATGTCGAATTTCGCTACGGCAAAATTCAGGATCTGAAATTGGATTTGAGTTTAGTTGACGAATATTTAGCGGAAAATCCGATAAAAACAGCGGACGATTTTTTTGCCTACGAAGCCTTTGTAACAAAAGCGAAAGCTGAAAAGCCTTTGATCGCCGATGATTCGATTGACGTGATTCTCTCAAATTGTGTTTTAAATCTCGTCAAACCGGAATTTAAAGAACAGATGTTCGCGGAAATGTTTCGCGTTCTCAAACGTGGCGGACGCGTCGCGATTTCCGATATTGTCGCCGATGAAGACGTTCCCGAACATCTCCAAAATAACGCGGAACTTTGGTCGGGTTGTATTTCGGGCGCGTTTTGTGAAGATCTTTTCGTCGAAGCCTTTGAACGCGCCGGATTTTACGGCATCGAGATCGTCAAACGCGACGCGAATCCGTGGCGAATTGTCGAAGGCATCGAATTTCGCTCAATCACGGTTGTCGCCTATAAAGGCAAACAAGGCGAATGTTGGGAACGCAATCAAGCCGTTATCTATCGCGGCCCGTGGAAAAAAGTTATTGACGACGACGGACATATTCTCGAACGCGGCGCACGAATGGCGGTTTGCGATAAGACTTTTCAGATCTATAATCGCGAACC
>JANPDZ010001002.1:0-5022 GCA_031431735.1 Acidobacteriota bacterium
TGTGACCGCCGATTGTCGCGTTTGATAAACATCCGGCGGTCACAGACCGCCTCTAAACGACCATTTTAGTTTTATGTAATTTTGTTCGATCATATCTACCGTGTTCCGGCACGGAAATGTGGTTTTCTGTGCCTTGTTTAATTTTCCGAAGCGCGGCGCAATCGGTCCATCAACGCCGCGCCGATGCCTTTTTCATCCGTGATTTCACAGTAAATCGTTTTAATTCCGGCTTGGTCACAACGGCGAAAAAACGCGAAAACTTCGTGGGCGTATTCTTCAACCGATGTGCAGATTTTTACCAAATCAAATTCGCCAAAAGGTTTGTTCAAACCGATAAATGCGCTTGAATTTGAAATTTGAAATTTAAAATCTGAAATTAATATTACTCGTGCTTTTGGCGAATAATGCCGGTGCTTCAATCCCGGACTGCGGACAATTTCATTTTCCCGGACTTGATAAATTTGCGTTTGAGGAACTATTTTTTGCAAATCTTCTAAACTTATCGCGCCGCTTCTTAAAATCAAAGGCGTGTCCGAAGTGCAGTCAACAACCGTTGATTCCAAACCAATTTCCGTCGCTTCGCCTTGCAGAATACAATCAATCCGCCCGTTCAGATCTTCAAATACGGCTTGCCACGTCGTCGGCGAAGGCTTGCCCGAAAGATTTGCCGACGGCGCGACGACGGGCACGCCGCACGCTTTCAAAAATTCTTGCGTGAGTTTATTTTTCGGCATTCTAACGCCGATCGTGTCGAGGTTAGCGGTCGCGACGAGCGGAACGCGGGCAGATTTGGGCAAAACAAGCGTCAGCGGTGCGGGAAAAAACGCTTCGATGAATTTTTGCGCGTGCGCCGTGATAATGGAAGTCAAAGCGGTGATCTGTCCGAGATTTCCGACGTGTGCGATCAGCGGGTTATCATTCGGCCGCGCTTTTGCTTCAAAGATTTTCGCAACCGCCTTTTCATCGAAAACATTCGCGCCAAGTCCATAAACCGTTTCGGTCGGAAACGCGACAATTCCGCCGCGCTTGATAAATTCAGCAGCTTTCGTTGGAGATTTTGTTAGAAAAGTCTGCATAAAAGATGAAGAATGAAGTTTAACACTTCATCCCTAATCCTTCATCCCTTATCCCTCGCTTTAGCCTTCGGCTTCGCGGCTGATTGCCGCTTCACCGCCGATCTTGGCCGCGATTTTTGTCAGAACCAAAACGACGATGACGGCGATCAGTGTTGCCAGAATCGCGTAAGTAAATAATGCGGCGAGCCCTTCGTTTTCGCCCAAAAGCTCCTTCATCAACGCCTTTATCGCGTCATTCCAAGCCAAAGCCGCGACCAATCCTAACGCCGCCGAAGCCAAAGCGATACAACTTTGAACAATCATTTTTGTTTGTTCTTTTCCCATAATTTTTCTCCTGTTTTTTTGTTTGATTTCGAGGGGTAATACAAATCATTTTGCCCAACTTTCCCGCAAAGTCAAATCGGCTTTAACTTTGCGCCGCGTTTTCGTAAGATTTAATCAATGACTCTGGAAGAAAAGATCAAATCCTTGCCTTCGGACGCAGGCGTTTATATTCACAAAAACGCCGACGGCAAAATCATCTATGTCGGTAAGGCGAAAAATCTGAAAAACCGCGTTCGCTCGTATTTCCAATCGGGCAAAAATATGGACGCGAAAACGCGCGAATTAGTAAAAAGAATCGCCGATTTTGAATTTATCGTCGTTGATTCAGAAGTCGAAGCGCTTGTTCTCGAATCAAATCTCATCAAACTTCACAAACCGCGCTACAACATAATGCTTAAAGATGATAAGCAATATCCGCATCTGAAAATCACCAAAGAAGAATTTCCGAAAGTCGTCATCACGCGCAAGATCACGAAAGACGGCGCACATTACTACGGACCTTTTCTGCCCGCAAGTTTGGCGCGAAAAACGCTTGATCTGATCAACCGGACGTTTCAGCTTCGCACTTGCGACATTCAGATTGACGGAAAACTGGCGCGTCCGTGTCTTGAATATCACTTAAAACGCTGTCTCGCGCCGTGCGTCAAGGATCTTTGTAAAAAAGACGAATACACCGAAGCCGTCCGCGATGTGAAATTACTTCTCGAAGGCAAAAACAAGGAACTCGCCGCCGAACTCGAACAGCGAATGTGGCAGTTTGCCGAACGTCAAAACTATGAATTAGCCGCCAAATACCGCGATCTGCGCGGAACGGTTCTGGCTTTGTTGGACGATCATCAGAAAATGCTTTCAACGCCCGACCGCGATGTTGACATTATCGGTTATTACCGCGAGAAACAAAGATTGGCTTTACAGCTTTTCACGATGCGCGAAGGCAAGATCGTCGGCCGCCGCGAATTTTTCTGGGAAGATCTGGACCCTGAAAATTTTGACGCTTCGGAATTCTTAGGCGCAAGTTTGACGCAATATTATTCGACCGATTATGTGCCGCTCGAAATTCACGTTCCCGCCGATTTCGACGACCGTGAATTGTTAGAAAAGGTTTTAACCGAACGGCGCGGAAGAAAGGTGCGCATTCTCGACCCGAAACGCGGCAAAAAATTTGAGATGATTCGCCTTGTCGAAACAAACGCGAAGATCGCTTTTGAGCAAAGATTCAGAGTCTTAAAACCCGACACGCAAAAATTATTGGAAGAATTACAAGAAATTCTCGAATTGCCACATTTTCCCGAACGCATCGAGAGTTTTGACATCTCGAACATTTCGGGCGCGGAAAATGTCGCCGGCATCGTCGTTTTTGAAAACGGCAAGCCCGTCCGCACCGAGTATCGCCGTTTTATCATCAAATCGGTCGAAGGCGCCAACGATTTCGCCTCGCTGAACGAAGCCGTTTTTCGTCGTTATAAACGCTTGGTGATGGAAGAAAAACCGCTGCCGCAATTGATTTTTATTGACGGCGGCAAAGGTCAGATTTCTGCCGCCGCCGCCGCGCTTGCTGCTTTGGATTTAGAGATGATCCCGATCGTCGGACTCGTCAAACCGCCGAAACATCACAATCAAATCTCGCATCTTCTGCGCTTTGGCAATGAGGAAAATCCTGTGAAATTTGAAGCCGGTTTGCCTGTTTTTCGCCTTGTTCAGCAAATCCGCGATGATACGCATAAAACGGCGGTCGAATATCACCGCAAACGCCGCGAAATGCGCGATTTCACCTCGGAACTGACCGCCATCGAAGGCGTCGGCGAAAAGCGCAAACTAAAACTCCTCCGCAATTTCGGCTCAATCGAACGTATCGCCAAAGCAAGCGTCGAAGAATTAAAGGTTTTCGTCGGCGAAAAAACCGCAAAGCTCGTCTTTGAGCATTTTGAACGTCAGCGCAAATTGGCGAAAAAGTAGTTTCTGTTTTCAAATTTTAACAAGATTAGCCCAATTCTCCATCCATAAAATAGTGCGTAGCATTTTTGGATGGAGATGGAGGGCGTTCCACAGCACGCTTGCTTTCAAAAGCGTGTTTTACTTTCAAACAAACTCAACATATAATTAAATCAATACGTTGGGTCAAAAATGGGACAAGCTGAAATTGCTGCCTGTGTTCCCCAGTCGGCTCTTTGAAACTTTATTTAGGCGGTTGTTTGGAGTAGTTCCAAACATAAAAACTAGAACACCTAAGCAGTGAAACAACCGAAGTTTGTAAAATAACTTCTTGGTTCGGGCAGAACCATTGGGAGCTAACGTAGATGGTTGCATCAAGCGTTTCCCAAGAATCTCCAATCCATACCCGTTAGGGTTGGTTGGAGAGTGTCAATGTAGAATCCAATTTATGTTATTTCCACAATACGAACTCAAATCAGATGAAACCTTGACCATTTTTGAATTTGTGAGTATTGGAAACAAAGGCAAAATTACAAAGATTGTGCATTTTTTCAAAATTTCAGACGATTTTTATAATCTTGGATTTGGCGATAAAGATGAAGAAACGGAAGAAGTTAGCGACTTGATTGTTTCAAATAATGGCGATTCGCGAAAAGTGTTGGCGACGGTTGCCGCCAGCGTTTTGACATTTACAAACCAATATCCGAATGCTCTGGTTTATGCTACGGGAAGCACTCTTGCAAGAACACGGCTTTATCGAATCGGTATCACAAACAATTTGGACGAAATTTTGAAAGACTTTGAAATCTTCGGCGAAGCGGTTGGACAAAGTGGAACTTTTCAAGAGTTCCGAAAAGGTGTAAAATATGATGGGTTTTTAGTAAAACGTAGAGGTTAATTTTATGAAGAAAGTAGAAAAAATAAACGCTTCCAAAATGCCAAAAGTAAAAATTGATAAATCTTTGAACAAATATCAAGGTAAAATCCTCTTCAAATCAACACTCGATAAAGCCCAAGAAGCCTTGAAAAATCTCAATCTGCCCAAATCCTTGAAAAAACAGAATGAATCTGCCTAAAATTTGATTTTCCCGCTACATCCGGCATCGAAGAGTTAAAAGTTTTCGTCGGCGAAAAGACCGCAAAGTTAGTTTTTGAGCATTTTGAACGGCAAAGAAAATTGGCAAAAGGCTGATTTTTAATAAAACTGTATTTTTGAAATCTGACTTCAATTTGAAAGATAACGATTTTCTATATTGTATTTTGACGCAATGGTATGAAGTTCTTCGATTATCTCGGAAGGATAAGAAATATCGGATTCATAAACCATGTACAGCAGATGATCAATAGCGATTCCATATTCATCTTCATCAAGATACTCATTGACAATTGACAATCCGTTAAGCATCCCCTCCTGACCGAATGTTTCATTGTCAGGCTCTCTAGCGTTTAATTCTAAAATTAGAGTCTGAACAAAACCGGCAAGCCTTAAAATTGTTTGCTTATTGTTTTTCACAATAAATAACTTTTGCAAGATTAATCCAATCACATACATTACTGAGCGGTCTAAAAATTGCATAGCTTAGAAAAGAAGAAGTTTGCCCGCGAAGGCGAAAAGACGCTAAAATAAAGCGATAATGATTGAATTTAATTTTCTTTTTCGTGTCTTTCGCCTTCGCGGGCAAACTTCTTA